>JAPUDW010000051.1:0-11898 GCA_027492915.1 Bacteroidota bacterium
GAGATGATGCAGCATACGCTAGAAAATTGTGCGCGTGACTCGGTTGCTGATTTGCTAGCGGTTTATACCTACAGCGCTGAATTACATCAAGCGCTGTTGGTTGCCAGTAGTCCGGTAGATCCGGGCGCAGTCGTAAGACAGTATGTCGAAAATTTTTGTAAGACAGGTCAACCTAGCCTCGTGCCAGACAAGCCAACACTAACAAGTGTTGGCTATAAATCGGGTCTCCTCTTGTCCATTATGCTGGATGCGGAGCGGATTGGCGCGTTAGTGCTGCTGTCTCGCAGCGCCAAGAAATCTTATGACCTGCGAGACGGGCATTTACGTCACTGTTTTGGTGTCGTACAGGCACTCCTCCAAAACCATTATCGGATTGAAAACGAAGCCACCTCACTCACCATTCAACGCCTTGCACGGCACATCGGGCAAAATATCAGCTCGCAAGAGTTGGTCAATATCATTAGTGAAAGTTTGCTGAAGCCGCAAATTCGCTTTTGTGCATTGCTCGCTTATGGCCCACGTCGCGAAGATCGCCCCAATGGCCCTTTCGGGTATTTAGAGTTACAGGGTGTTTGGTCGAACCGCTTTGGTGGGGGTGTTGGTGCGGGTATGCATGTCTACCTTGACCAGTATACCGAGATGATGGCCGAGCTTGAAGAACGTCAAATTTGGCACATTCCCAACGTCAGGGCAATTGAAACACGCTTCGACCCATTAATCCGGGGCTTCATTCGCAGCACCGGTATTCAATCACTGCTGCTGATTGTGCTCAAGTCCGGTGAGCAGCGTTTGGGCGTCATGATTGTCGGCACGGAGGTTGAGCGCGAATTTACGCCGCAAGAAATTCGCAGTTATCAAGCCGTTAGCGAATTCTTGACCATGAATGCACTCGCGCAAGATCTCCAGCAGCAGCATGATTTTGTACAGCGTGCGCGGGCTGCCTTACTCGATTCGGTTTATGACGGTGTGTTGATGGTGCTGCCTAATGCCGGTACCGTGATCGGTGATATAAGCAAAACATACGTGTTGACGGTGAACAAAACCTTTACCGCTATGTTTAGCATTAGCCAGATGCGTGCGCAGGGTTTGCCGCTGGCTCAACTCCTGAATAAGATGCAGTTACCGGAAGATGTCCGGCAGGAATTATCTCGCCAATGGTTGTCGCTCGGTGTAAGAGATCCTTCCATTCAGCGCGGCGACTTCACCATGATTCACCCTGCCGGTTATCATGCCTCGGTGGGCTGGTACAGTGCGCCGGTTTACCAGATGAACCGTGTGATGGGGCGTATCTACATTTTCCATGATGTAACCGATGACCGGACTGCCATTAGCTTACGCGCAAATTTTGTGTCGCGTATGTCGCACGAACTGCGTACACCGCTGACGTCAATAAAGGGATTTGCACAGTACATGCTCGAAGAACTGAGCAGCGATCTGTCACCAGCCGTGCGTGATTATGTCGAAATCATAAAAGATAACGCACAACTGCTGAATGGCTTATTTTCGGACATTATTGAAATCACACGCGCCGACTTGGGTGACTTAAAACTAAACCTCAATCCGGCGCGATTAGCTGATGTGATTGAAAATGCGATGCTGCCGTTTGAGGAGCAAAGCACCGAAGAACGCAAATGGCTTGAAGTCCAACTTTCGGCGGATTTGCCTCTAGTGCAGATGGATACAAATTGGATTAACCGCGTATTTGGTCAGCTTTTGTCGAATGCTTTCCAACATGCGCCGATTGACAGCGCGGTTCATATTCATGCTCGACCGATCAGTAGCGCTAGTGACTTACCCTTAGGTGCGCCGGCTGATGTTGTCTTGCCCTGCGTACTGATTACGGTTGAAGATAACGGCGAGGGGGTAGCGGCTGAAGATGTAGAAATGATCTTTCAACCCTTTTACCGCACCCGTGACTCCCGCGCTGCGCGGCTGGAAGGCAGTGGCTTGGGCTTGGCACTCACCAGCAGTATCATTCAAATGCATCGTGGTAAAATCTGGACGGAACCCCGTAAACGCGGTCGTCGTGGCGCACGCTTTCACTTCACCCTGCCGACTGCTGCTGAATAACCCCTACCGCTTAAAAAATAATGCTTCCCGTTCAGGAATTACTTGATCCGTAGAACTGGATGTGGTCGCGATGGTCTCGACAATCTCGTCGATTGACTGTCGGGCTTGCGGCAGCTCCATCATTAATGGCCATACATGCCACATGCGCGGGTATATCTTCAGCGTTACGTTTACACCTGCGGCCTTGGCTGCTTGGGCAAAACGCTCAGAATCACCACACAAGGCTTCGTCTTTGCCTGCATACATTAAGAGGGGGGGTAAGCCGTGCAAATCGGCAAATAGGGGCGAAATAAGCGGGTTATGTATGTCTTGCCCGACGACATACGACAGCGAAAAGCGGTCTGCCGCCCGTGGGTGCAGTAAACCGTCACGCACAGCCCAACCGGGGTTTTCTGGCGTCATATCGGTCGGCGCGGACATTGTAATCCCCTGAACAGGCAGTGGTAAACCTCGTTCACGCAGGGCGATAAGTAGGGCAAGCGTTAAATTACCACCCGCTGAATCACCCATCACCGTAATACGTTCCGGCGCGATGCCTTCCTCAAGTAAATGTTGATAGGCATTTATGCAGTCGTCTAATCCGGCTGGAAAAGGGTGTTCGGGTGCCAGCCGGTAATCCAGCATGAAAGCCCGACCTTTTACCCGCTTGGTAATATGCGCCAGCATGACGCGGTGCAAGTGGGTTTGCGGTAAGACGAACCCCCCGCCGTGAATATACAGGATGACCGGTGAGTGCTCATCGGCATCCGGCGCTGTGAACCACTCGCCGCGCGGGGAATCGCTAAACGCGGTCGTGACATCTTCGCCCAGCTTCACGCGATATAAGGCGAGGCTCTGGAGTTTGCGCACGACTCCGAACGGCGCATAGGCCACGAATAAACGGGGAAACCGAAGTCCCGCCCGAAGCCTATTTTCGAGGGCAAGTTCAGCTTGTGCATTCATGATAGATTAACCTGACAAGTTTAGCTTTTCCGCTACGGGTTCGGGAATATCTATTCCGATCTCTAGTGCTGTCGTTAACCAAGCACGTTTAGCATCTTCAATCATTTCTAGTGTATCAGCTTGGTTTTCACCATTGGTCATACAGCCATCAAGGAGAGGAATCTGCGCAAACCAATATCCATCTTCATCAGGTGTAAGTTCAATCGTATAGGGCAACGACATGTAATAATCAATAGATTTAGTCATCTGCTTTGTCCTCCCCGCGCTCCAAAATGATTTGGTCGATTAATCTTACAGCCTGTTTAACATATTCTCTTTTAACAGGTCTTTTGAATGGAACAACGAATACTTTTCTCTTTCCACCCAAATAATAAGTGAATGTGTGGTGGCTTCCTACGGTTTGTTTATAGCTAAAATCATAATCTTCCAGTAATTGTCGTAAATCATCAAGCGATACATTGTTAGGATTTTGACGTATCTTTTCCAGTCGTTTCTTACGTTTACTCATACTGATTTAACCTGCAAGAAATTGTTGCAATTATAGCACCAAAAGTTAGAGAATCGGTTTATGCACGATGCTGCATTAGTGGGTGATGATATAAGTTTTACACAGCAATCGCCTTCAACGCCTCACAAAAACGCTCGATTTCTGCCTCTGTGTTGTAATAATGCACCGACGCGCGTACCACCTCTTTGAGGCCGCGTGCGTCCATATCGAGCAGCGTGGAGCCGCGCCCCGAAACCGTCACGTTAATACCACGTTTAGCCAACTGCGCTTTGATGTCCGCAGATGCTAACCCCTCTACCGTAAAAGTCACGATGCCGCATTTTTCGACACCTAAATCTTGTAGTGTGATAGAAGGAAATTCTGCTAATCGTATCCGCAGTGTCGAAGCAATCTCCTGCACCCGCGCCCAGATCGCATCTAAGCCCCATTCCAGTGCATAATCGACCGCCGCGCCGAAGCCCAAACGGTTGGCGATGGATGACTCCCACTTTTCAAAACGCCGTGCATCCTTGCGGATTTCGTAACGGTCAGGCGCGACCCATTCCGCCGCATCATGGTCGAGCGTCACCGGCTCAAGTTGGGGTATCAGGTCTCGCTTGACATACAGGAAGCCTATGCCGCGCGGCCCGCGCAAAAACTTGCGGCTGGTTCCCGAAAGCATATCGCAGCCGACTTCCTGCACGTTAAGCGGCATTTGCCCGATGGTCTGGCAGGCATCCAACAGATACAGAATGTTGCTTTCCCGCGCCACCTGCCCGATAGCCGCCGCTGGATTAACCAACCCGCCGTTGGTCGGAATGTGCGTGATAGCGATCAGCTTAACGCGCTCGTCAATCATCCCGCGCAGTGCCTCGACCGAAACTTGCCCGTACTCGTCAACGGGTATCACGTCGATTTGTACGCCGCGCTGTTTGGCAATCTGCATAAACGCCACGTAATTCGCGCCATATTCTGCCCGTGCCGTCAAAATGCGGTCGCCGCGTTTGAACGGAATCGCATAGAACGCATTCACCCATGCATTCGTGGCGCTTTCGACAATCGCGACCTCATCTGCCGCACAGCCCAGCAGTTTGGCTGTGGAAGTATAGACTTGCGCCAGTGGTTCAGCCACGCGGTTCGCTGCTTCATACCCGCCCATCATCATTTCAAGGTCGATATGGTTGACTACCGCATCCCGCACCCCTGTCGGCATCAGCGCCGCGCCTGCGTTATTGAAGTGCAGTACCTTTTCGCAGCCGGGGGTATCACGCCGTGCTTTCTCGATGTCGAACATAGAGCCTATTTCCTTTAAACGGGTTAGTGACCTTATTTTCGTTCAGGTTGAACATTAAGCTATAACCACATCAGTCCTCCGTATTTTTCTGTGTCTCATCAGTCAATCCGGTTTCATTTTTCCCACTCCCCTACAACTTTCACCCCTAATCTGTTAAAATATCGTAATACTTAAATTCATCATTTAATCGGTTTTGAATAGGCTTTCTTCGCCAATAATCTAACTTATGTCAATCCATCATTGACCACAACCCTACCGTACCTACCCTCAATAAGTGCCGCTATATTCACTTCAAGAGGTCATTATGAATCATGATTTTCCACGTTTCGACTTGACAGGACAAATTGCATTGGTGACAGCGGCAGCACGCGGCTTGGGGCAGGCCATCGCCCTCGCGCTGGCGAACGCGGGTGCGGATATTGCCCTTGGTTTGCGTGATATAAACACCGGTCGCGACCTTACCCAACAGATCGAGGCGATGGGGCGGCGTGTACTCCCGCTGCAAATGGATATGACGCAGCTTGATCATATTCAAAATGGCATCGACAAAACCATTGAGCATTTTGGCCGCCTGGATATTCTCGTGAACAACGCCGGTGGTGGCATCAGCGACCTTGCTGAAAATGTGCGTGAGGCCGACTTCGACCAAACGGTTGCCCTCAACCTCAAGGCCACCTTCTTCGCCAGCCAATATGCGGGGCGTGTTATGATCGCCCAAAACTACGGGCGCATCATCAACCTTGGTTCGCAGGCTGGTGCGGTCGCGCTGCCGACCGAGGCGGTCTACTGCATGACCAAAGCCGCAGTCGCACACCTCACCAAATGTCTGGCGGTCGAGTGGGGCAAGTACAACATCACCGTGAACAATGTCGCGCCCACCTTCATCGAAACACCGGGGACGGAAGAAGCCTTGTCCGACGCCGCGTTTAAAGCCGATGTGATCGAGCGTATCGCAGGTTTACACCGCATCGGTCAGCCGATGGAAGTCGCTGGTGCCGTTGTCTTTTTGGCCTCGCCCGCCGCGTCCTTGATTACCGGTGATACGATTATGATTGACGGTGGCTGGACGGCGCGTTAGGCGCTCGTCAGTTCGTCTCACTTACAGTATAGATAAGTTGTTTGCTATCAAAAAGAATATTGCGACACATGACCCCATTTGAACTCCCTGAACTCGAACAAACCGTTGGTGATTTAGTGCTCGACTTGCTCCGCGCACGGAATGAGCATCCTGAATTGGTTCTCAGCGACCCGCAGGACGCGCGTGGCGAAGTCTCGTCCAATGCCGTCCGCGTGACACAGCATTACACGGTTGCGCTGCTGGCCTATGGCTTCTCGCCCGACCAGCAGGAATTACAAGAGGCCGCCGATTGGTTCGCCTCACCGTTCCCCAGCGACCTGCACAAGCGAATTGATCCGGTTGAAATGAACCGCCTCGAAGCCTTACTCAGTCTGCGCCCGTCCAGCGAGTCGGTGCTGCCCCGCTTGGAACAGCTTGCTCGCCAGCGTATGGCTGATGACTATTTCGACATTGGCGGTGCGCCCGCTTTCGATACGCTCTGGGCGATCAAGGTCATGGCGCAGGCGCGGGATATGGGTGTGCTAAACGGCATTATGGCAGAGGACACCCTCCGCGACTGGGCGGCGCGTATGGTTGAAGTCAACCACCGTGATAAAGACTTGGCGTTGGCGCTGCACCTGCGCTACGAACTCAAGAGCAAACTCACACCGACTCAGCAAAAGAAGTATGTCGAAAAGCTCATTAACATCGCCGAATCCAGCGGCGGCTTCTGGGGCTTGGCGCAGGATATGCGCGGCCTTGCCGAAAGTATGCAGCGCGGTCAGCTCACCGCCGACCAAATCGCCGACCATCGAGAAATCTTCCGCGAGATGATTATCTCGACTTGCTACGTTATCGAAAATATGATGCCGATGGTCGAAGCTTATCCGCAAATCGAGCCGGTGCTGCGCCGCGCGATGGAATTGTGGTGGAATGTGTTCAGCGGCAGCAGCGCTGTGAATACCCTGCGCGTCCTATTCCCCAACCCCTACGATTACTTGCTCATCGTCTGTCGCACGCTGGTTTCCGTTCGTGCTTTCGTCGGGCAGCCGTTGATCAATTGGGTGGGGATGTACTTCCACCGTAAGTTAGCCTCGCAGCAAACCCGTCCGGTCGAGCCGCCGGATACCGAAAGTATTCGCCGTGCCCTCAAGAACTGGATACGGGTTGATCTCGACAAAGCGCCCGAACCGCTGCGTTTGGGCATGTCGGATAGCAATGTCGTACGCATTCACCCCTTCATCGCCAACCCCATGCAAACCGAGGACGACAGCTTCAAGCTGAATATCCCGAATGCCGATTCGCTGGTGGTGAAGTATGGGCCAATCGAGGAAATTGACCTTGAGCGCGATAATTACGCCCGTTTGCCGGTGGGCATCCGCGACTGCTTTGTCAACATCCCGCAGCCCAGCTATATCGACCCCGAACGCCGCCGTGCCTTCGTCATCATGGCAGACCTCAACCGCTACCGTACCCTGTCGGATGCGCTGGTAAAAGTGCCCCAGATTTATGACGCACTGGCCTTGGAACTCGGCCCCTTCTTGCTGCGTGTGCATCATGGGGATGGTCGCGCCCGCCGCTACGTGCAGGAAGGATTGCTGCTCCAACTTTATTTGCTACCGATGCAGCAGCATATCCGTCGTGTGTTCAACTACATGCTCGAAAACCGCCTGCTGGATGTCGATGATAAGCTGAAATATGCCGATCAACTTCAGCGTAGCTTGCTTGACCGTGTTGGCAGCCTCGTTCGCTATCAGTTGGAACTCGAAAACTTCCCGATTGCCTGTATGCATGGCGACCTGCACTCACGCAATATCATGGTGCGCCGCATGAAGCGCCGTCAGGAAGGTGAGGGCGAGGTGGATTTTAAACTGATCGACCTCGAAAAGTTCCGCCGCAGCGGTGACGCCGCCCTCGACGCGGGTGAACTGCTGGTCGATCTTGAAATTTTGCGTGCGACCCGCAACAACGACCCCGCCCGTGACCCGCACGCCGCGCTTATACATGCGGTTCAGCAAACTTACACCGACTTCGCCGCTGAGCGCGAGGACAAAACCTTTGCCATTCGGATGCAGTTGGGGCAGGCGCGGTCGCTCATCCGCATCGCCAAAGGCCGCACCAAGCAGGGCGAACTCTCGCTGAAAGAAAGCCGCAAAGGTCCCGCCATCCGCGTCGCCTTCGACATTCTGGAATTTGCCGAGCAGGCACTCGCCCATCTGGATGCAGTCGTCGGCGCGTTGGGGCAGTAAAACACTATGGAAACCCATAGCAATAGTGTGGTGACTGATGGGCAGGATATAAAGGCTGCGCTCGCGGCTCTAACACCGGAACAGTTTGATGCACTCAAGCAAGTTAGCAATTATCACCGTTTGGCACGTACTTTGCGGTCTACCGGATGGCTCAATTTGGTCTTGGGTGGCTATGTATTGCTGGTCGGTTTGTTAGCGTTGTCGATTGCCTCTACTTTCACATCAATCACGCTAAGTATTCTAGCGTTCCTCGTTGTACTTCAAAGTTTGTGGGGGATTATCCGTCCTTCGGTGCGTGGGTTCTTGGGTTTAGCAGTTGTTCTGCTGTTGTGCGGCGTGTGGAATATAATCACCACATTACTTAACGGGTTTTTGTGGGTTGAAATATCTGAAATACTTTTAGGCATTTTACAATGCTTCTGGGCATACCAATCCTACGAGTCGTACCAGAATTATTCCGAGCAGCAGGTGTTAAAGCCATCGCGTGAACAAACGCGGCAGGTTAACCAAATTTGGGAAAGTCTGGCGCATCCCTCGCCGACCCTCGCCCCCGAACTCATAATGCTGCGTTTAGGTCTCAATCGGCGTTGGTGGCGAACGCTGCTGCTGCCTGATTACGCTTTGATTGCCCACACCAGCCAAAAAATGCTGATGATTGTTTCGAAATCGGATTTTATGCTTGTTCCAGTTCAGCCAAAGGTCATAAACCGAGAAGAATTTGCGATCTTTACGTTGATTGCTAAAGAACTCATGCGTGGGAAAATCTATAAGAACAGCTTTCAACAATACCTCCAATGGAAAGGGGAGATTGAACCTGATACCCCGCTGACACGGTTATTCGCCACAAAACGCCGCATCTACACGATCATGCGATGGATAGGTATAGCGCTCTGGGTTTCATTCTTCTTCTACTGTATATTCATCATGAATGTAACCAGTCGTATCCCTAGATGAGCGCATCAATGCTAAAACGCCTCCTCAAACGCCTCGCCATCATCGTCACCCTGCTGCTCATAACGCTAGCCGTTATCAGTGTAGCCGTTTATATATTCATTACCCGTATTCCTGCTGTGAGCGCTGTGGCTAACATTGACGGTTTACCATTGAACACATGGACGCGCATCAACCTGAGTGATCAGACGCAGTGCAGTGACGGTTCGGACTATCGCATTTATGCCTTTCAAGGTGAAAGCCCCAATTTGCTCATTCACTTCGCCGGTGGTGGCATGGCGTGGGATGCCCGTTCGGCCTCCAAGCCCATCACCATCACCGATTTTAACGGTTTTTATTTCCCCAACATCTGGGAGATTGTACGCGCCACCCTCGACGGCATCTCGAATCATACCAACCCTGAAAATCCTTTTGCCCACTGGAGTCAGGTTTATATTCCCTACTGCACAGGCGACTTCCATATTGGCGATACATCCATCACCTACCCGCTGGACAATGGGCAGTCGCTGACTATCCACCACAACGGTCGCCAGAATGTGACCGAAGCGCTCGATTGGGTGTACGCTAACTTTGACCAACCGCCCAAGCTGGTCGTTTCCGGCGAGAGTGCCGGTGCATTCGGCTCGACGTTTTGGGTGCCGACCATCGCCAGCCACTACACCACCAGCGACACATATCATCTCTCGGATGGTGCCTTTTTGCGTGCGCCAAATTGGGAGGCTATCGTCAATGCGGTCTGGAAGGCCGAAAGTCTGGCGCGTTACGGCTTCACCCCTGCCGAAAACCTGATTAACAGTGCCTATTTGCGCGATCTACCGTCCGATGTTCCCCACATCACCTATTTACAATTCAATACGCTCTACGATGCGGTACTGACTTACTTTGACTCCGTACTCAATGCCGCAGTATATGACGCGGCTTACATCGAATTGTGGTCACAGGCCATGCGTGCCTCAATGGCGGAAGTCGCCGCGTCCACTTTAGATTACAACTACTACCTGACCGATTACGGCTTTGACTCCAATGCCAAGACCACACCCCACACCAGCATTTCGGCAGCGTTGTTTTATCAGATCGAGCAGGATGATGCGCGGCTTGTGGACTGGGTGCGGCGCATTGTCATTGATGGTGAACGCTACTCAATCGGCGCGGGCTTTTTACCCTAAATGCTGCCTACTTCGATCAGAATCCGCTTCCTTAAACTCAGTACTCAGTACTCAGTACTCAGTACTTTCTTTTCCCTTTTCCTGCTCGCCGCTTGTCAACCGACCACGCCTCCACCGGCTGATTTGCCTGTGTCCGCATGGGGTCAGGTCATCACAATCGCGCAGGCTGAACAACTCAATGCCCCGTCACTTTCCGTCAGCCCAAACGGTATAACCGCCGCGTGGGTAGGGGCAGACGAGAAGGGGGTGTTTCAAGCACTGCGAGACATCAACAGCACCGGTATAGGCGAGCCGATAAGTCTGCCGCTTGGCGTTCGCCCTTACGCCCAGCAGTTCGCCCCTGCCGCGAATGATCGCCAGCACCTCTTTTGGCTGGATTCCAATGTCGAAGGGGAAACGCGCCTGTTCACCGCCTTGCTCAAGCCCGACCTCGAACGCGAACGTGAGCTAACCATCCTCACCCGCCAGCTAACCCGCCGCTATACCTTGCTGCCGGTAGCCGACGGTGGTGTGTGGGCAATTGCCTCCGGCGGCCTTGCCAGTGAACCGGTATTGGTTGCTCATTATATGGATGGTGATGGACGCTGGCGTTTGAGCGAGAATTACCAGCTTGCCACCAATGCGGATTGGCCTGTTGTGCTTTACCGCAGCGATGGTTTCCAAACCCTCTACTGGCTGCGCACCACCGATAACGTCGTCATGCAGGCCGTGTTTGCCGATGGTGTGCTGCTCAATCCGCAGCCGCTAGTCGATAGTGTGGGGTTAAATGCCGGTGATCGTTTGGAAAGCTTCACCGCCGCGCAGGATAGCACCCACATCTACCTATTTTGGAATATCACCCGCGCCGCTGGAACCCGCGAAACATGGTACGCCGCCAGCACACCGGATGCCGTGTGGGAACGGCCTAGTCGCCTCGGCATCACCTTGCCCGCAGCCACCGACATGCAGCCCGAAGCACCCGCCAGCACCCGCTTCGACAGTGGCTTTAACGCCGGTATCGTTTTTGCCGCCAGCGATGGGGATGAAAGTGTAAGCTGGTCGGCTCCTGCATCCGGCGTTTTTCCCGTGCTGCCCGTTGCCGCAGTAGTCAACAGCGAACTGAGCGTAGTATTTATGCGCGGCGGGCATATCGTCGGCTATCGTCCGATGGGTGTTGCGCCAGCTTTAATCGGTTTGCCGACCCTCGCCGTTGACCGCGATCTCTATCTTTATCTATCATGGGCGCAGCCTAACCCCGCCGGATACGCCAACCTGCAACTCGCCAGCCTCAAGCTCGCCTCATGGTCATGGGTAAACAACCCGCGTAGTGATTAGATGTTTATTGCTATTATTTGTCTTAACTTGTAACTTCCAATTTGCGACTTGTAACTATTTATACCCTTGCATACTCCATCTGCAACCTTTGTGCTATGATAACCTTGTTATCCTCGTTCGTCCGCTGCGTAGGAAAGGTTCCGTAATGCCGCCGGAGAAATCCGACCTTACTCAATCAAAATCGGTTCAGGACTTCCTGAAAGCCGTCTACAGCCTACAACGGGGTGGTGAGCGGGTTTCCACCAACGCGCTGGCTGAAGGTCTAGCCGTAGCAGCCCCCTCGATCACCGATATGGCACAGCGCCTTGTTGCTGCTGGATTAATCGACTACGAGCGCTATAAGGGCGTTCTGTTGACATCAACGGGCG
>JAPUDW010000051.1:11908-25911 GCA_027492915.1 Bacteroidota bacterium
AACGCTTCAAAGGCGCCGGGCGCTTTTCCGCCGTCACCGCCTGATCGAGTTATATCTGGTCAGTGAGTTGGGCTATACACTGCTTGAAGTTCACGATGAGGCCGAGAAGTTAGAACATGCGGTTTCTGACCGTTTTGTTGAAGCGGTCGCCACCAAACTTGGTGATCCCGAACTCGACCCGCACGGCGAACCCATCCCCTCGCCGGATGGCACTATCGTTGACCGTGACATTACCCCGTTGGTCGATTGGCCGTTGAATACCGGTGCGGTGGTCTCACGCATCAAGGCCGATGACCCCCAAATGTTGGAACATATGATGGAGCGCGGTTTTAAGCTGCAAGCGCATGACGACGTCCTCTCGCCTCACCCATGCGAGGGTCCAGGCATGGCGCTGGTCGATGGCCCAATGAAAATCCTTGGTCATCAGGTCGCTGCCTGCATCATGGTCGAAGGCGATACCCAATGACCGAACGTATCTATGATGTCATCATCATCGGCGCTGGTGCGGCAGGGTTAGCCGCTGGTTGTAAGCTGCATGATGCGGGTAAAGATGTGCTGATAATTGAATCGCGTGACCGTATCGGCGGTCGCATCCACACCACGTATGACTTTGATGATAACAACCCCACTGAACTCGGCGCTGAATTCATTCATGGCGAAAACGCCGTCACGCACGAATTGGTGAAGCAGGCTGGTTTGCACGTCATTCCGGTTGACCGCTACGGCAAGCTGCGCTGGGCACAGTACAGCCGCCCCGCAGTACCCGTTGCTCAACTGCCGCCGCAGCTCCGCGCTACCATCGCTGGCTTATTTATGCACTATCAGGCACTGCCCAAAGATGCACCGCTGCCGGATATTTCCTTAGCCCAATACCTGCGTCAGAAGGGCTGGGACGAAGAAGCCTTGAAGGTCGCGGATATTCTCCTCGCGCAAACCTGCTGCGCCGCGCTGGAAAATCTAAGCTGTGCCGATCTGATCCGTGAGATGCGCATCGACCACGCAGGTAAGCAGGAATTCCGCATCAAAGAGGGCTATGGTGAGCTGCTCAAATGGTACAGCCGTGATCTGCCTATTCAGTTAAATACTGCCGTGCGCGATGTCATCTGGGGTGATGAGGGTGTGTCAATTGTGACCACCCGTGAAGATTACCGCGCTCACCGCTGCATTATCACGGTGCCGGTCAGCATTTTGGCGCGGGGTACCATTCGTTTTAATCCCCCCCTGAGTTCCGAAAAACAGCAGGCTATCGGCGCGTTCCGTACCGAAGCCGCCACCAAATTAATCTACCGCTTCCGTGAACCTTTCTGGGATGACGAACTCACCTTTATGTGCCACACCGGCTTGGCCGCACGCTGGTGGACACCGGGTTATGGCCGCGATGGTGCGGCGGTGATCGCCTGTTTCGCAACCGCCGAAAAAGCCCAAATTTTAGATGAGCAGGATGAAAACCGTGCCCTAACGTGGGGATTAACCGAGTTGAATTGGCTGCTCGGTACGGGCGAACGTGACTTACGCAAATTAGCTATCGACTCGCGCCGCGTATCATGGGCTTTTGATGCCTATGCCCGTGGCGGATACGCGCATTTACCACCCGGTCAAGCCGCTGCCCGTCCTGCGCTTGCTAAACCGGAAGAAGATATTCTATTTTTTGCCGGAGAAGCCACCGCCCACGACAGTAACCCACAAACCGTTCATGGTGCCATCGAATCCGGTTGGCGTGCTGCCCGTGAATGTGGTGCCTGAGATTACCCTTGCTCGGCGTTAGTCGGTTTTCCCAAAGATTTCGAGTACCAATGCGAGTGCCGCTTCCGCACTGGCCGCTTTGATTGCCTCACGGTCGCCGTTCCACACATGCTGGCGTATCACCAGCACATTATTCGGCCCTGCTACGCCGATATAGGTGAGGCCGACTGGTTTCTGCGGTGTGCCGCCCCCCGGCCCTGCGATACCTGTCACGCTGATCGCCACATCCACATGCAGCAGCCCGCGTAATCCAGTTGCCATTTCACCCGCCACTGGCTCGCTGACAGCCCCATAAGCCATTAGCGTGCCTTGCCGTACCTGTAGCAGGGCTTGCTTCACCTGATTCGAATACGCCACCACGCCGCCGATCACATATTCTGAACTGCCAGCAATATTTGTAAGTCGGTGCATGACCAGCCCGCCGGTACACGATTCGGCTGCGCCAATCGTCCACCGCTTTTCCATCATGAGTTCCCCAACCCGTGCCTCTAGTGTCTTGTTTGCTGCCATCGTTAGCTACCTTTTAAACCGAGTACCTATATCCTAACCGAAGTCTCAAAATTGAGCATATTTTCCGTAGTATTGATCGCAATATAGGGCTATACTGTGGGAAAAGAGATGCCCAACTTGCGGGATAATGAGGGATATACGCGCATGGGTTACTGGGGCTGGCGGCAGATGTTCACGTTCTGCGTGAGCGTCTTTGTTGTGGGATGCAGTACGACCCACGATGCTGCTCCCACTTTCTCCCCCACTCAGTTGCCACCTGTCACCCTAATCGCGCGAGTTCCCACCACGCTGCCCCCCCCCCCGGCCCTTTTGAGTGCCCCATGGACCCCGGAAAGCGCCCCCACACCCATCCCAAACACCAGTCCGGTAGGCGATACCATAATCGGAATTGCCGCCCAATTTGGCGTTCCATTCGAAACCATCAAAGCGGCTAATGAGGATCTCGACCCCTTAACGCTGCCCATTAACAAAACAATCGTTATTCCCAACGCTCAATTCGATATTGCCGGAACCCCCATCTTACCCACCAATACACCCGCCCAACTCGAACTGCCGTCACCCACTTGCTACCCATCACCTACCGGGACAATCATTTGCATGGGCTGGGTTGCCAACAACCTCGCGCAGCCTGTCGAGCGTATCTTGCTTCAGGTACGCCTGCTTCGTGGCGACAGCAGTATATTGGCCGAAGGGGACGTTGGGGTCGAGCAGGGGATAATCCCCACCGGCGCTAGTGCGCCCTACCGTATTCTTTTTGCCGCGAATTGGTTGGAATATGCCGGCGCGGTCGCCAGCCTGCGCAGCGCTGACCTTGCGCAGTCCACAGGCGGGGAACATATCGCGCTTCAAATCGAAGCAGAACAGCAGATACTTGAAAATGGATATTATCGCGTATCTGCCACGCTGCGGAACACAGCGCCCGGTTCGGTGCGCTTACTCAGGGCGGTGCTGACCTTGCGCGATGCCAATGGGCGCATCACCGGCTATCGCGTGCAGCCGCTTGACGGCTTACTAGCGAGTGATGCGCTCATTTCGTTGGATTTGCACGCCGTTCCTCAGGTCGCGTATTCGATGACACATACGCTATTCGTCGAAGCCGTCCGCGAAAACTAATCGCCATCCAACAAAACACTGTCGTAGGGGCACAAGGCTGTGATACCTACGCATGATAGCGTGGTTGGGTGGTTTTGGAGGCGCGGGCGGGCTCGGCGCCGCGTGGCGGCCCGATCACCATACAAAAAAAAAATGTTTATATCAAATTTTCATGTAGGGAAGCGCTATATCGCGTCCGGTTTTCACAATTTTATCCACCACGCTATCGTGTACACGTACCACCGCTGTGCGCCCTCTGTCACTGCCTCTACCCCGAAATCAGTGTGCCCACATCCATATTGCCCTGTACGGCTTTATACAAATCGCCATCCGACCAGAAATCGACCACCAGAATAGGCAGGTCGTGTTCCTGGCACAGGGTAAAGGCCGTCATGTCCATCACTTCGTACTTGTTCGACAGCACTTCTTGGTAGGTGAGGGTCGCAAAACGGGTAGCGGTCGGGTCTTTCTTCGGGTCAGCCGTGTAGACACCGTTAACCTTCGTCGCCTTAATCACGATGTTCGCGTCCATCTCCATCGCGCGCAGGGCAGCCGCCGTATCGGTCGTAAAGTATGGGTTGCCGGTGCCGCCGGTGATGACGACCACGCGGCCTTTTTCCATATGACGGATCGCCCGCAGCCGGATGTAAGGCTCGGCGACCGCGTTCATTTGGACTGCCGTTTGCACGCGCGTGCTGACCCCGACCCGTTCCAGCGCATCTTGCAGCGCCAAACCATTCATCACCGTACCGATCATACCCATGTGGTCAGCCGTACTCTGCTCCATACCCCGGCTGACACCGATACTGCCTCGCCACAGGTTGCCTGCGCCGATGACGATGGCGATCTGAATACCCAGTTCATGAATGACTTTAATGCGTTCGGCGATCAAAGCCGCGCTGGAAGGGTCGATGCCGTAGCCGTTCGGGCCGGCTAATGCCTCACCGCTGAGTTTGAGAACGATCCGCTTGTAGACCTGCTTGCTTGTTCCGTTATTGGTCATGCCTTGCTCCTCCCTATATCAATGACCATTGTGTGCTGTGGGGTTTTTGATGAGCTTGCTCATCCCGACGATAACTGCCCATATGGGGCTGGCAAAAAAAAGGGACTAGCGAATGCTAATCCCTCGAATGCAAAAACATCTACCGAGCCGCGGTAGTGTCGAAGCGTTTTTACTCGCTCGACTCGTCATCTGCGGTTACGGTCTCGCCGATCTTAAAGCGGGCGAAGCGGCTGATCTGGATGCTTTCGCCCAGTTCAGCAACGGCTTCGGAAAGCATTTCCGAAATCTTCTTGCTGTCGTCCTTCACGAAGGGCTGTTCCAGCAGGACGATTTCTTCAAAGAACTTGTCCATACGGCCGTCAACGATCTTCTCGATGACTGCTTCCGGCTTCTTGCCTTCGTTTTCCGCACGATTCTTCTGAATTTCGCGTTCGGCAGCGACTTCTTCTGCCGGCACTTCTTCACGGCGAACATACTTGGGTGTCAAGTTCGCAATATGAATAGCGAGGTTCCGCGCGAATTCTTGGAACTTCTCGGTACGGGCGACGAAGTCGGTTTCGCAGTTGACTTCAACAATCACTGCCATCCGCTTGTCGTGGTGAATGTAGCTGCCGATGATGCCATCATTCATGGTGCGGCCAGCGCCCATCTTCTTGGCAGCTTTGGCGATGCCTTTTTCGCGCAGCCAATCAGCCGCCTTCTGCACATCACCGTTATTCTGTTCGAGCGCCTTCTTGCAATCCAACGGGCCAGCGCCGGTCGATTCGCGAAGGTCTTTTACCATTTGTGCTGTGATAGCCATTTCCTACTCTGTACCCTCTACTGGTGATTCTTCGTCAAACAATTTAGCGTCGCGCATCTTGGCGATGGTCGATGCACCCAAATAAGCCTCGTCACTGGCTTCTTCTTCGCCATCTTTGTCGTAGAAGTAAGCTGCGTCCTGTGCGACTGCCTGATTCATATCAGTGTCGTCGCCCTTACGCATACCCGTGCCTTCGATCACGGCATCAGCGAATGCGCCGATGACCAGCTTGATGGCGCGAACAGCATCGTCGTTCGCAGGGATAATGAAGTCAATGGACTGAGGATCGGAGTTGGTGTCCGCCAGCGCCAGTACCGGCACGCTCAGGATGTTGGCTTCCTTCACGGCGGTCGATTCGCGTACCGTATCAACAATCAGAAGCATGTCAGGCACCTTCTTCATGTCGCGGATACCACCTAGACGCAGTTGGAGCTTCTCAATCTTACGTGTGAGGACCAGACCTTCTTTTTTGGTCAGCAGTTCGAACTCACCCGCATCACGGCGCTTTTCCAGCTTCTTGAGGGTTTCAATCCGGTCGCGGATGGTGCGCCAGTTGGTGAGCGTACCGCCCAGCCAACGGTGGTTGACATAGGGCATACCGCAGCGTGCGGCTTCGGTCGCAATCGTTTCCTGAGCCTGACGCTTGGTGCCGACGAACAGCACCGTACCGCCCTTGGCGATCAGATCACGAACTTGGTCATAGTAGTTGTTGATGTTGACCAGCGTTTGTTGCAGGTCGATGATGTGGATACCGTTGCGTTCGGTAAAAATATAAGGCTCCATGCGGGGGTTCCACTTGGGCGTGCGATGCCCGAAGTGAACGCCAGTTTCCAGCAGGGCCTTCATCGTAACGTTGGAAGGCATGAACTATTCTCCTGTATGGTGTTTATCGATCACGCCGTTCATCCCCAAAAGCAATCCCTCTCAGGACAACACCTTTAAGTCCGGGCGTGTGAAATTTGACCTCATTGGTCGGCGGAGCATCTTAGCATAACCCGCCCACCTTTGGAAGTGGGGAGATGAAAAGAGCGACAAATACGAGATTAACCGCCAAGTCGCCAAAAACGCCAAGAAATACAGAGAAAATGGGTAATGCGGAAAATGCGAAATTTGCAAAACTTCTGCCGAAATGGCGGGCGAACCGCTCCCTCAGTTCTGCCGAATTGTCGTTTTGCTCCGGCGGGAAGCTCGCTCATGTTCGCTGAGTTTGTGCCAATTCAGCGGCATGTTCCCGTATGGCCGCCGCCGGTGCCATTTCGGCGGATGCGAGGGAGTTTACCGCCCCACAGGGGGACTATAGCCGAAAATGCAAAAGTAGTCGCCAGTCGATAGTCTCCAGTCAAATGCAAGGCCAATACAGATTGACCACAATCCCACAGGAGGCTTCGCACAGAAAATCCAGAGAAAAGCAAAGAGAGATTTAACACAAAGACTCCAAGGCACAGGGACACAACGGTAAGTACAGCCTAGCATAGTTTGAAGGGTTTAGGGTGACCATTTGGTAGCTTTTAAGGGACGAATTTACTAACCCATTTGAGGGAGTATGTTTGTTAAATCGGTTGGTGGATGGTTAGAAAATGGTAGGTGGGGAAATCAGAGGTGCTTGCGGTGGTTTGTAGGGTTGTGGATAATATGAAGCACAATATCAACCTCATTGGATAAGATCAGTTATGTCGAGAATTTTTATTAGCTACAGCCGTGTTGATGAACCATTTGCCCGCAAAATTGCTCGTTCGCTTTCGGACATGGGTGCGCAAGTTTGGCTCGATGTCGAAGACATTCCGGCAGGCATGAAGTGGAGTACCGCGATACAGCAGGGGTTGAATGTTTGCCAGATCATGCTGCTAATCGTTTCGCCCGAATCGATGGCTTCAAACAACGTCGAGGATGAATGGCAGTATTTTCTCGATAATAAGAAACCCATTATCCCTATCTTGTTTCGCCCAGCCGAAAAGCATTTCCAAATTAACCGCTTACAGCATGTAGATTTCCATAATGGTTCATATCAGACGGCGTTCGAGAGACTAATGCGTGAGTTATCGGCAAAAGGCTTGCCATTAGCTAATTCGATGGACTTGCCACAACCTAGACCACAACAGCCTGTTGCTACATCGCCTCGCATCGAGTTCACAACTGCTCCTCCACCCAAGCCCGCCGAACCTGCCGCCGGTACGCGCATGACCGACGACAAAGGCGTGGAAATGGTGTACGTACCAGCAGGTAAGTTTATGATGGGATCGGATGAAAACGATGATGAGAAGCCGATTCACGAAGTCCAAATTACGACTCCCTTTTGGCTTGACCTTACCCCTGTCACCAATGAGTCGTATGCCCGATTTATCAATGATGGCGGATACAAAAATAGCACATGGTGGACGAAAGCGGGTTGGGTGTGGGTTCAAGTGCAGAAGGTAACAGAGCCGGAAAATTACGAAGGTTTTAACGATCCACTGCAACCACGTGTCGGTATAAGTTGGTATGAATCACTCGCTTATGGTGCTTGGCGTGGCGGTCGTTTGTCGACCGAAGCCGAATGGGAATGGGCGGCTCGTGGTTCACAGAATCGGTTGTACCCGTGGGGCGATACTTTTGATGCGAAGCACATCATTTTTAACGAGAATTCGAGCCGCAAAACGGCGGTGGTTGGTTCAGGCATCCGTCAGTCGGGGGCATCGTGGGTCGGTGCTTTGGATATGAGTGGTAATGTATGGGAATGGTGCAGCAGCCTTTATCAGTCTTATCCCTATCATGCCGACGATGGACGGGAAAATCTTGATGATGAGGGATCTCGTATTGTGCGGGCGGGTCGTGGCGCTTCATTCAAGTCAGTGCGCGTTCTGCGTATCGCTACTACTACCATCCTTTCGCCCGTAACGATAACAGCGGTTTTCGGGTTATGCGTCCCCCTTCTCTTTGAATCCCTGTTCGCTGTCGGGGTGGTGCTGCGTCAGCAGCAGGCGCGTCCCACGGGATTGCTTCACTTATAGCGCCAACCCCTCTTTTATTATGAAATTTTCGCCTTAGGCGAATTGCCAATTTTCTTTGGCTATCTTGCGCTGCCCCTAACTTTCCCTGCATTTCTAAACTTGAAACTTGCCACTTGAGACTTAAAACTATTTCTTAGGTTTATTTTCCGTTTGTGCCACAAACCATTTTCCAACTATCTACCAACCCGCTTAACAAACCCGCTCCCTCAAAAGGGTTAGCGTCAATACCGCTTAAAAGCTACCAAATGTTCTTCCAAATGGTCACCCTTCCGCTATCAAACTCTGCTAACCTTTTCATATCTTTATTCTAACGGTCGTAGTGTATCGTTCCCCTCCACTGTTACTACGGGGGAGGGTTAGGGTGGGGGTCAATTTTTGCAGCAACCGTTGCAGCAGCGGACAAGTTCTCCACCGCTGCAAATAAAAACTTTGGCAATCTTGGCGGCGGCGCACCCTTTCGCCAAAATTGCCAATCTTGATGACGTTTTTAGCCGAGAGATAACCGTTTTAGGATCACCAAATCGCACTTTTGCCATTGAAATTGCCGAAATTGCTGCCGATTTTGCTAGATCAAAAGGGTGAAATTGCACTGTGAAAGTGCAGAATGTGACGAATTTTGCGAATCAAAAAGGCAGCGAGACACACTTGAATGCTCACTGCCAGAAGTCTGATTAATGGTGGGGTTCTAGCTGGCTTTATCGAGTTTGATGTCGCGCAGGTTGGGGAGGGTGCTATCGACCTCATTCAAAAAGGCAAGCGCCTCATCCATCGTGTCGAACATCCGCTGACGCGCTTTGAAGAAGGTGGTTGCGACAACATTGACGAAACGTTCGAATGGGTTTGATAAGCCAACCAAAATAGTCCATCCATACTGGGGATGTTTAGGCCACTGAAGAGCTGTCAATACTTTAACTGGCGGCGTGTAGTTCGATTTCCTTTTGTCGATGATGACGTGAACCAATGGGGTTTTACACTGGTTCAAATAATCAATGACTTGCGGATCGATATTGAGCATATCTTGATCGGTCGTTTGACCTTCATCAATGATGAGGATAACCTGATTTTTGGCATACCAACTGAGCTGAAAGGGCATTGAAATACTCCTTAATAAACGGAATTATTTTCATTGTATAAGGAAATTTCATAACAAATAATTAAGGATTATTAAGAATTATTTGTTGCGGATATTTTGAGTAAGTTTTGAGTGAGTTTTGAACGGGTATGAAAAGGGATTGAGTATACTTTTAAGAGATGGGTTCGGTGCTGATCTGCCCATCGACCACTTCCCAGATGGTGGCGCGGTCAACAAAAGCCGGCGGAAAAACATCCATATCGGTCGTGGTGAGAACCGTTTGCGTCGCCCCGTTGATGCGTTCCAGCAGGTATTCACGGCGTTTCGAGTCGAGTTCCGCCACCACTTCATCCAGCAATAGAATCGGCCACTCGCCAATCCGTTCGCGCATCCATGTCAGTTCCGCCAGTTTGAGCGCCATGACCGCCGTCCGTGCTTGCCCACGGCTGCCGTATAACCCCGCGTCACGGTTGTTAATTATCAGGCGCAGTTCGTCGCGGTGCGGCCCGCAAAGAGTCATCCCACGGTCAATTGACTCGCGCTGTTCTTTGACCAACTGCTCCGCGAACTGGGGCGCGATCTGGTCAGCCCCAAGGTCGCGGTGCAGGTCGAGGCCGAACATGTCGAAGGACATCTGCCCGTCACCCTCGGCTGTGGGTAGGAAATTCGGTTGGTAGCTCAGGGTGAGCATCTCGCGCTTGCCTGTCAGGTCAAGGTGGGCTTGCTGGGCGCTCAGTTCAAGTTCGCGCAGGAAGCGCTGCCGGTTCGCGATAATCACGCTGCCAGCGTTCACCAGTTGGTCATCCCAATAGGAGAGTTCCTCCACACTGGCGTAACCGTCGCCGATGCGCTTGAGCAGGGCATTCCGCTGGGGCAAGGCTTTCTCGTAAACGGTGAGCGCCTGCACATAATCGCGGTCAACCTGCGAGAGGGTGCTGTCCATAAACGCGCGGCGTTCGGAAGGGCTGCCCTCGATCAGTGACAGGTCTTGAGGCAGGAACAGAACCACCGCCAACAGGCCGACCAGATCCATGACGCGCTTTTCCACGCCGTTGATGCGGATGTTCTTCTTGAAGCGCTGGCTGCCGTCGGGCGCACGATCCAGCACCAGCGTCATTTCGAGGCGGTTAAAGCTGCCCCCTCGTCCTTCCACCTCCGCCGATAAACGCGCGAACGGAATCGGTTCGTCCTCGGCGCGCCAGTTGATGAGCTGGCGGTCGCTGGTGGTGTGGGGGGAATGCGACGCGGCGAGGTAATAAATGGCCTCTAGCAAACTCGTTTTACCCTGCGCGTTTTCGCCGTGCAGGACGATAGGGCGGTTGGAGGGCAGGCTGAGTTCGAGCCGTGCGTAGTTCCGAAAATTGGTCAGCGAAAGATGTTCAACGTGCATGAATGTGTGTTTATATGAACGCGGTTAAAGGCGTCTATCCCCTGATTAGGCTGCGATTACCAACGGCCTGATTCGCCCAACAGAGGCGGAAAAGGTGGAGGGTTGGGCTAGTGCTAAAGCCCCATGAAATTATATCCTACCTTGTGATAGAACTTAAATAGATTCACCTTTGTAGTCTCATCGGGAAAATGAGTCTATACTGATTTCAGATCTTGACCCATAAAACGATGCTTTTTGAGAAAGGCCACGACCTATGTTTCGACGCGGTAATCGTATTCAGAACGGTTTGGAACTGACGCGCCAGAGTTGGGCGGCGCTGCGTGCCAACCCACAGTTGATGATTTTCCCGGTGATCTCGATGATCGGGTTAATTATCGTCACCATTTTATTTTTCATTCCCGTCACCGCAACCGGCATTTTAAGTTCATTTGGGGAAACAGGCCGGCGCGGTGCCAGTGATGGCCCTTCGGTTGTGTTCTTCATCGTCATGTTTTTCTACTATTTCGTGACCTATACCGTCATCATTTTCTCGAATACGGCCTTGGTCGGCGCGGCCATGCGGCTGGCACGGGGTGAAAGCGCGACCGTGCGCGATGGCATCAATATCGCCATGTCACGCATCCAGAAGATCATCGTGTATGCGCTCATCTCGGCGACCATCGGTATGATCGCCCGCTCGATTCAGCAGTCGGGGCGCAACTCAAATAATATCGTTATGGCGATCTTGAGCAGTATCATCGCGGGGATTATTCAAGGCGCGTGGAATCTGGTGGTGTTCTTCGCCATTCCGGTGCTGGTGGTCGAGGACATCGGTGTGATGGACTCGCTCAAGCGCAGTTTGGCGCTGTTCAAGCAAACGTGGGGCGAGTCCTTCACAGGCAGCATGGCGATTGGCGCGGTGTCGTGCCTCGTCAGCATCGCGATGTTTATTGTCGCCGGATTACTGATTACGGCTGCGGTGGCTACGCAGTCGGCAACCGTCATTATCATCACAGTCGCAGTCGTTATCTTGGCCTTCGTTGCGTTCAGCCTCGTGAACGGCGCGATCAACGGTATCTTCCAGGCCTCGCTTTACCAGTACGCCACCACTGGCGACGCGGGTAAGCTCATCGACACCGAATTGGCGCGTGATGCTTTCCGCATTACGGGGTAAGTTGTGAGCTGGGGCCGAATAGATATAAGTAAGGGCTTGCCGCCGGCAAGCCCTTACTTAATTATCCAAATGTAGACGCTGCTTAGTCCTGCACGACCCAGTGACCGGGGCGAACTTCGGTCAGCGGATTTTCAGCGTTCGGCAGCTTCTCCGGCAGCATGACACGCTTGCGCGTCTTTTCAATCGCCGGATCAGGGATCGGTACGGCGGATAAGAGCGTTTGGGTATAGGGATGCAGCGGGTGTTCGTACAGTTCGTTGGTTTCGGCCAACTCGACGATCTTACCCAGATACATAACCGCTACACGGTCGCAGATGTGGCGCACCATGCTCAAATCGTGGGCGATGAACAGGTAGGTCAGGTTGAATTCTTCCTGAAGGTCTTCCAGCAGGTTGACGATCTGTGCCTGAATGGACACATCCAGCGCCGAAATGGGTTCATCCGCCACAATGAAGCTGGGCTTGAGCGCCAGCGCACGGGCGATACCGATACGCTGACGCTGACCGCCGGAGAATTCATGCGGGTAGCGGTTGACGTAGTAGGGGTTCAAACCCACACGTTCGAGCAGCGCTTCGATATATTCTTGTTCTTCTTTTTTGTTGGGGATGATCTTGTGAATGCGGATGGGTTCAGCCACGATACGACCGACCGACATACGCGGGTTCAGCGAGGCAAACGGATCTTGGAAGATCATCTGCATCTGGCGGCGCATCTTACGCAGTTCTTCGGCGGGTAGTGTGCTGAGTTCTTTGCCCTCGAACACTACCGAACCGGAAGTTGGCTTGTAAAGCTGGAGGACAGTACGGCCTGTGGTGCTCTTACCGCTGCCAGACTCGCCGACGAGGCCGAGCGTCTCACCGCGCAAAACCGAGAACGTTACATCATCAACCGCTTTTACAGCGCCGACCTGACGCTGAAAAATAATGCCGGAAGTAATCGGGAAGTGCTTCTTGAGGTTCGTGACCTTTAGAATCGTATCCGTCCCGCTTACGCCACCCGGTCTCTGTTGTGGTTTTACAACTTCACTAGCCATTCGCCACCGCCCGTTCTTTCTCTTTTTCTGCTTTTAGTAGTGTTGGTAAATCATACCACGCTGCGACCAGATGATCCGGTGAGCCGCCTTCAACGGGGCGCAGGGGTGGAACTTCTACTAAGCAGCGTTCGGTACGATAGGGATTGCGGGGTGCAAATGGGTCGCCTTTCGGCGGGAAGCGCATATCGGGCGGTGCGCCTTCAATCTGTTGCAGACGTTCACCGGATTGGCGTTGGTCGTGGCGAGGCAGTGAGTGCAGCAAGCCCAGTGTATAGGCATTTCGCGGGTCTTTAAAGACTTCATCAATCGGTCCGCGTTCGACGATACGACCGCCGTACATAACCTGAATGTTATCCGCCAGACCTGCAACCACACCGAGGTCATGGGTAATCCAGATCATCGCCATGCCGAGGTCACGGCGTAATTGCTGCACCAACTCGATAATCTGTGCCTGAATGGTCACGTCGAGCGCGGTGGTGGGTTCGTCTGCGATCAGCAGCTTGGGGTTGCAGGCCAGCGCAATCGCGATCATCACGCGCTGGCGCATACCACCGGAAAACTGGTGAGGGTAATTCTTGAGCCGGCGGCGGGCATCGGTGATACCAACCATATCCAGTAATTCCGCAGCGCGGTTATTCGCTTCTGTGTTGGTCATACCCATATGCAGCTTGAGTACTTCGGTAATTTGCGTACCGATGGTGAGCACGGGGTTGAGCGAGGTCATCGGATCTTGGAAGATCATGGCGATTTCTGCGCCACGTACCGACCGCATTTCTTCCGGTGAGAGTTTGAGCAAGTCACGCCCACGGAAGAATACTTCACCGTTTTCAATCTTACCGGGCGGGCTGGGGATTAGCCCCATAATTGATAGCACATGAACACTTTTACCGCTGCCTGATTCTCCTACTACACCGAGCGCTTCGCCCTCGTGCAGTTTATAGGAAACATCGTTTACAGCGTAAACAGTTCCTTCCTGCGTATGAAATCGTGTGACGAGGTTTTTGACCTCCATCAAGACGGGTTTTGTCAAAGTCTGGCCCTCCTGCATTACAAAACCTTTAACGGGTTTTTACAAAGAAACGAATGGCCTAATATTCTTCCGCAATTCTTACGAAAATGCAAAATTTCTAACCGCCAATGGTTTGCTCGCGCAATTGTTACTTTTAACCAAAGCAAAAAGTTCAGAATCAAAAGGGCGGAAAACACTCCGCCCTTTGA
>JAPUDW010000052.1 GCA_027492915.1 Bacteroidota bacterium
TCGGCTTGGTCTTGCGCGCATAAACCACCGGTACTTTCAACACGTACCCTGCCATCAGCGATGGGGCAATGCCGGAAATTTCGGCGGTCAGGATGCGGTCAATTTTGATGCCGCTGAACAACCGCCCCAACTCCTCGCCCATTTGCATCATGAGTTCAGGGTAGATCTGGTGGTTTAATAAACTGTCAATTTTGAGGATACCGCTGCCAAGATTCTGACCCTCTGCCAGAATGCGATCCTGAAGTGCTTTCATTGTCTCTTTTCCCTTGTCAATGGACTGAATAACAAAAAGCGCGTCGGTTAAAACGCGCTTGATGAGCAACTGATTTAGGCGTTCGGTGTGCTGCCACCCGCTTCTTCGAACACTTCGGCGTAAAAGGCCGAAAACTTGCCAGCAGTGAAACGCTTACCAAGTTCGCCGCCGGTTTCTTGTCCTGCGGGGGAACGCAGAGAGGCTTCCATCTGCTCGACACTATCGAAGTAAATTTCGAGAATGCGGTAGTAAGGCGCATCACCCACCGGACTCCCCAACACGCTCACCACCTGCCGCCGTTGAATATCCGGCATCCGTTCGACCAGTGCCAATAAGTCATTGTAAGCATCTTCGAATACGCCAAGGTTGCCGGGTTTAGAGAAGGTAATGACGAATTTAACCATGATGATCGTGTCCTAAAACGGTAATGGCTAACGGGTAAGTGATGCAAGTTAACACGAATAAATGATGTGTTCGCAATGTAGGCGCGTAGCGTGCTGCGTCCGCGTCCCAACTTCACACCGATCACTAACTTTGCAACCACTACCCCTAAAGCAGCCAAACTAAAAACCGGGCTGTTTCCAACCCGGCTTCTAGTATATCCACAAAATTTCACAATGCGGAGGGGTTACTTCTTGTTCCCGCCACCCAGCAGTAAGCCAAAAACGAGGCCAACACCGAGGGCAATTAGCACCGCCGGAATCGGGTTCTTGCGAACGGCAGTCGTCGCCTTCTTTTCCATTTGCTCAACTGAATTATTGTTCAGATAGTGGGCGGCTTTTTCCAGCCCCTTCGCCACTTCATCTGCCGATTTATGGGCAGTCGCGTCTTCCGTATTTTCGCGGGCTTCCCGCCGGATCGTCTCAGCAGCATTGTTCAACTGCTTGACCACTTCTTTGCGGACATCGTTCGCCTTTTGGCGCAGCTCACGGGCGGCTTCACCAAGGTCAGCCGCGACATCACGGGCTGCATCATTAACTTTTGCATCGGTTCCATTTTGACTGGGCATTTACAATTCCTCCCCATTTAATGACCACACGATCATGCTGTATAGCAATCGGTTTCAGCAGACATTAACGTATATATACGAAGTATATCATTTTTCAGGTGCGCTGTCCTTGTACATCGCCTAATGGATTTATTACTTGGCAATATTAACGAATCACAGGGTTTTTTAAGCGTACACTGATGCTTAGTGAATTCTGACACAAGTTTTATAGTGATAGTGATTGGATCTGCTATAATGAACTCTGTGAAAAGTGGAACAAGTATCTTCTGAAACTGATGACAATCATGAATGGGCAGCCGCAGACACTGATTGTGCAAATACGCACCCTCACCAAACACTACGACGAAGGTGGTCAAAGTCGCAAGGTGCTGGACGCCGTGAACCTTGACATTCTTCAGGGTGAATTCTTCGTGATTTTGGGGAAAAGCGGCAGTGGTAAGAGTACACTGCTTAACCTCATCAGTGGTATTGACCACGCGGACTCCGGGCAGATTATGATCGGCGACACCGAGATTACGGCGCTGAACGAAAAGCAGCAAACCCTCTTTCGACGCGACAAAATCGGCATCATCTTCCAATTCTTTAACCTGATCCCGACCCTGACAGTCCTTGAAAATATTACACTGCCGGGCGAACTGCGCGGGGATAACCGCCGTCAGGTCGAGCAGCGTGGACGGGCGCTGTTAGAGCGAGTTGGCCTGATCGACCGCGCCGACACCTACCCTGATCGCCTCAGCGGTGGCGAACAGCAGCGAGTCGCGATTGCGCGGGCGCTGGCACACGAGCCCATGCTGGTGCTGGCGGACGAGCCTACAGGCAATTTAGACGAAGATACCGGGCAAACTGTACTAACCTTACTTTTGGAGCTGACACGGGATGCCGGCAAAACGCTGGTGATGGCGACTCATAATCCCGAAATTCTCCCTTACGCCGACCGTGTTTGCCGTGTGCACGATGGCAAACTCGTCCTGACACTCAATCATCAACCCGCTATGACCAATCGTTAGCGGGATGCAAGGTTATTGGGCATAATTAATTTTATTGCTGATCTGGAAGGAAGTCCTTATAGCACTGAAAGGTTCAGCACCATGACGGACCCTGACCCAACACTTATCAAGCAATTATTGGCCGATCTTCGTGGGTTTGACAAAGAAAAACGCCGCACCGCCGTGATGAAACTCGGCGTAATGGGTGGCGAGGATGCTGTGCGGGCGCTGATTATGGCTGTCCGTAACGACCATGAAGACCTCATTACACGGGGGCGCGCTGCCCTCATGCTCGGTAAACTCCGCGACATCCGTGCCGTAGACCCACTGATCAAAGCCCTTGCCGCACCCGGTTTCCAAACCCCGGTATACGCTGCCGAAGCCCTTGGCAAAATTGGTGACCGCCGTGCGATAGACCCGCTCCTGGCTGCCATGAATTCTGGCAACGAGACTTTCCGCACCGCCGCGATTGAGGCGCTGAGGAAGCTCGGCTATAGACCGGAGCCGATGAAGGGATAGCTATTGGCAGTTGGCTTTTAGCTAAATACTAAAAGTGGGAATGCCTCTTGAAAGATTATAATCAGTTGATGGTGTAGCAAAAAGCACACGTATTGACGCTTTCAGCCTAAAAAGCAAACGCCCGAACTTGAGTCGGGCGTCTGCGTATATACATCTATGTACAGTATCGTTTGACTTAGCTGACCGGAGGCGCCGCAGCTTCATTGACGGTGCAGTCACCCGTGACAGGGTACTTCCAACCTAAACCAATTTGGTAAACGTGGATGTCCACATTTTCAAAGTCAAACCCCAGATCATCACCCACCATGCCGTTGTGCCATGCCCATGTGTACGTACCATCCGAATAATAAGGCGGCGCGAACATGAAATTAAAGGTTTCCGGCGCACGATCAAGTATTGCGGCAGGAACTGCTACTAAACCATAACCGTTGCTGGTCATATCCAACATGCACGCACTGCTTTGCGCCGGCACCTCCAATGGGGGCAAGACGCTCACAAATTCAACCGGATAGATTTCGCGCGAATTCTTTCCGTCATTACACCGTGCGAGGAACCAACCAGCCTTCCAA
>JAPUDW010000053.1 GCA_027492915.1 Bacteroidota bacterium
AAACCGCGCCGCTTCTGGCCCCACTAGCATCACCGCATTGAATCCGGGCAGCGATAGCCGGAATATCGGGCCAAGTTCGCGGTAAAAAACCGTCAGCGCACCAAGGACGCTGCGTTCGCGCCACATTTGCTGGAGCGCATGGAGGCCGGGTATACCCGTCGGAGATGGGATGGCAGGTGTCATGTGGCTAAACTAACTTTAGTCTATTGGCGGATTGACGAAACACTTTGGAACGTTAATAGTAACAAACTCTGATAGTCAGCAGAAGGCTGTTGCTTAAAAAGTGCTAATATGATGCTAGGTTATCACTCATACTAAATGTCTATTATAAGTGGACATCAAGTGGACAAATCATATACAAGAGCTAGTCGTTGGGTTGTTGGGGTAAGCACTCTATGTCGAAAATCGTCGTGATTGGCAGTGGTTTTGGTGGGCTAGGGGCTGCGATACGGCTAGCGGCGCGTGGTCATGAAGTCGAAGTGTTAGAGAAGCGCGACAAGCTCGGTGGACGCGCCTACGTGTATGACATCAACGGGTTTCAATTTGACGGTGGCCCAACGGTTATCACTGCGCCATTCATGTTCGATGACATTTGGAAAGCTGCCGGTAAACGCCGCGAAGATTATTTCCAAATGGTTCCCTGCGACCCTTATTACCGGATTTTTGATGATCACGGTCAGGCTTTCAATTACAACGGCGACGAAAATTATATTCTCAGCCAGATTGAAAAGTGGGAGCCTAATGACAAAATGGGCTACCAACAATTTATGAAAACCACGAAGGCCATCTTCCAAAAAGGCTTCGTGGAACTCGCCGATAAGCCATTCTTGCACTTCACCGATATGCTCAAGGTCGCTCCTGACCTCATTAGAATGCAGTCGTACTTAAGCGTCTATCGGTATGTCTCACAGTACGTAAAGAACGACTTCTTACGCCGTGTATTCTCCTTCCACCCGCTGCTCATCGGTGGTAATCCCTTCGACTCGCCCTCGATTTATGCCATGATCCACTACCTTGAACGGGAGTGGGGTATCCACTATGCCGTCGGCGGCACAGGCGCGATTGTTCAAGCGATGGGTAAGCTGTTCAAAGAACTCGGCGGCACCGTGCGTTTAAACGCTGAAGTAGAGGAAATTCTTGTCAACGGGCGGCAGGTCACTGGTGTGCGTATGGCTGATGGCGAAGTGATTAAGGCCGACCGTATTGTTTCCAACGCTGATGTCGCCTTTACCTATAAGAACTTGATACCGGAAAAGTACCGCCGCAAATTCACCGACCGCAAGATTGCCAGCATGAAGTACAGCATGTCGCTGTTTGTCATCTACTTCGGCACCAAGCGTCTTTACCGTGAGCAGGGGTTGGCCCACCATAACATCATCTTAGGCACACGCTACAAAGAACTCCTGAACGACATCTTTAATAAGCAGCAGTTGTCCGAAGATTTTTCCCTCTACCTTCATATGCCCTCGCTGACCGATCCGGGCATTGCCCCCGAAGGCTGCGAGAACTTCTATGTACTCTCACCCGTGCCGCATCTCGGCTCCGGTGTGGATTGGACGAAAGCCGCCAAACCCTACCGCGACGCGATCATGCAGTTTTTAGAAGACAATTACTTACCGGATTTGCAGGCCAACATCATCGCCGAACATACAATTGACCCGCTGCACTTCCAGAACACACTCAATAGTTATAGGGGGTCAGCTTTTTCGGTGCAGCCTCTATTGACCCAATCCGCGTGGTTTAGGCCGCATAACCAGTCAGAAGATTTTGACAACCTATATTTCGTCGGTGCCGGTACGCACCCCGGAGCAGGTCTGCCGGGGGTGTTGTCCTCATCCATCATCTGCGAAAACCTCATCGGCGACGCGGTAGAAGCTCGTCATCCTGAAGCCATCATGCAAGGGGCATACTAAATGCGATTTGAAATCCCGGTCGAAAGTTGGGAACATCAATTACTGGCATGGGCGCAGGAACCGCTGCACACGCGCAAACTGTCCCATCATGTGAAAGCCGACCGCGGACTTTTACGATTAGCATATAACCATTGCCTCGAAATCACCCGTCATTCCAGTAAGACCTTTTATCTCGCCTCGGCGCTTCTCCCCCGCGAAAAACGGCAGGCCGCCCGCGCTTTGTATGCCTTCTGCCGTGTCACCGATGATCTGGCTGATCGCAGCGTAGGGCAGGATGTACTAGGTCTATTGGAAGCATGGCAGTCGAAAATCAGCAGCCACCACCCCGATGGCAGCGATCTTGTCGCGCTGGCATGGGCAGATACGCGTGCTCGCTACAAAATACCCTCAGGCTATGCCGAGCAGTTGATTAAAGGTGTCGGGCGCGATGTGCATCAACAGCGCTACGCGACCTTTGCCGATCTCGCTGAATATTCCTACGGTGTCGCCTCGACTGTCGGTCTAATGGCGATGCACATCATCGGCTTTGAAAATGAACATGCTGTACCTTACGCCGTTAAGCTCGGTGTCGCCCTTCAGTTAACCAACATTCTGCGCGACATTGGTGAAGATTGGCGTGCCGGTCGTTTATACCTGCCGCAGGATGAGTTGGCGCAATTCGGCCTCGATGAATCTGACATTGCGCATGAAGTGGCGGATGACCGTTGGCAGCGTTTCATGGCTTTTCAGATCGCTCGCAATCGCCAGCTTTACGACGAAGCACATGCGGGCATTGCCATGTTGAACCCCGACGGGCGCTTTGCCATTACTGCCGCTGCCGGCTTATATCGTGCCATCTTGGATGATATTGAAGCTCGAAAGGGTGATGTCTTTCGTTACCGTGCGCACGTCAGCACCACCGGTAAGCTGCGCCGCCTCCCGCGCATTTGGTGGCAGTCGCGGCATTAGGTAAATCTGTCTTGCTCCCCCTCGCCATTTATGGAGAAGGGGTCGGGGGGTGAGGTTGTATTTTCTGCACCTCCCGTTTCCACCTTTGTAATCGCTATCGGTATTGAAATGTGACTAGGTGATAAAGGTTGAATGTGACATGACCTATTTCGGCTTTTTGGCAGTGTTCCTTTGTATCCCCATTGCCCTGTTGTGGGCTGTGCAAACCTACGATGCGCGGCGTGGTGTCCTGCTCCCGCAGGGCTGGCGTAGCAAATCGGTCTTGTTGACGATTACGGCGCAGGTCATCATCGCCGTGCTTTACACAACACCGTGGGATAATTACTTGGTTGCTACTCGCGTCTGGTGGTACAACCCCGGTTTAGTCACCGGCTTTGTGATCGGTTATGTGCCGATAGAAGAATACACCTTTTTTGTACTGCAAACGGTTTTAGCCGCCAGTTGGCTTTTACTCCTCGTGCGTCGTCGTCCCACATGGGATAGCGAATCGGTAATCCCGCATACCAGCTTTCGAACTTGGGTGACTGCTGTTTTAGCACTGTTGTGGCTGTGCTTTGTGGTGATGTTAATCGTGCGCTGGGAACCCGGTCGCTACCTCGCGCTGTTGATGGTTTGGGCACTCCCTCCCTTGATGCTCCAAACGGGTTTCGGTGCGGATATTCTAGTACGCAGTTGGCGCTATTTACTCATAACTGTCTTACCTATGACCCTCTATCTGGCGGTTGCCGATAAGTTGGCAATCAGTTCCGGTACATGGACAATCAACCCTGAACAGTCGTTAAATAGCTTTGTATTCGGTACACTCCCCATCGAAGAACTCATCTTCTTTTTTATGACCAATCTGTTGGTTGCGGTCGGCGTAACCTTGATTTGCTCGACCACCAGCCAATCGCGGTTGAACACCTATATACAGTCCTTTAAATCACGCAGAAAGATGATTGAGCAGCCATGACGCAAGTGCCGGATGATTACACTGATTTGCTCACCGATGATGGTCATAGCTTCATGATGCTCACCACCTTGATGGGTGACGGTTCACCCGTGGTCACACCGATTTGGTTTACGGTCGAAGGTGATAGCTACCTGATTATTACCCACCCCGACAGTATCAAGGCAAACAACATGCGAGAACGCCCCAATGTCGCGTTTGCTATCCTCCACGAAGGCAATATGATGCGTTATATCGCTGTGCGGGGCATCGCCTCCGAAGCGTTAGAGATGGACGCGAAAGCTGTGCAAGCGCAGATCGTGCGTAAATATGAAGGTCACGACCCGACCATTGAACGCGATGAAACCGTATTCCGCATCACCCCCGGCAAAACCAGCGCCTTCGATTACAGTGATTACGTTGCCTGATCCAATATGCAAAAGTTTGAAAATTCGAACCTAAATCACTTGACGGAATATAACATTTGTTCTATGATGTAATTGGCAGAGATCATCTGCTGTAGGGGCTGGATTCATCCAGCCCACGTCACTAAGTGATACAAGTCTGCACAAATAAATAATGGGTTCATCATGTAGGGACGAGGCACGCCTCGTCCGCCTGTGAATTTCACACCCCCCACTTACCTCGCAACCACCCGTAAACTAGAATTTTTGCAGCAAACGTTTCAGCAGCGAGGCACACCATTTTTTGCAGCAAAGAAATTTTAAATTTCTGCCGCATCTTAACAACCAAATCCGTCAGCCGCTTGTCAATCAGGCAAAAAACAACCTTGCCTAAACTTAAGGGATAAACTTCACACGCTTCTGCGCTGTATCAAGATGTTGCAGGGGAGAAGATTCGGAAACTTCACAAAATATGATTCTGAATCTTCCGAATTTGAAGAATCTTCTGAATCAAGCACGTTACTTTTATATGTGCTGACGACAGGTGACTGACGACTCCTAACTTGCCACTTTAAACTTTTGCCGGTTCGGCAGCATTCTCCCTCACATCCGCTGCACAAACTGCAAATTCTGCACGCGGCAGACATACGGGAGCATTCCGCCGTTTTGCGCCAGTTCAGCGCCATGCTCTCTCACTCCCGCCGCCACAAAATGTCAATTCGGCGGATTCACGGGAGCATCCCGCCCGCCACTTCGGCAGATGTATTGCAATTTTTGCACAACGAACCTCAAACAAATCGGGTCAAAATATCACACGGCCTTATTGACAGAATGTCCTAGAGAAAGCATTATTCAACTGCACATTGAATACATATATATCGGCTGTGTCGCGTTTGGCAAATCAGCCGGAGCTTTGAAGGACACTCTTGTGATACGAGCGATCATATTTGATTTTGACGGCTTAATCATTGATACCGAAAGTGCCGATTACCATTCTTGGTGCGAACTTTACCAATCTTACGGCTGTGATTTACCCTTCCCTTTATGGGAAACGGTCATCGGTAAGGGGCATGACCAGATGGAGTTTGACCCTCACCTCTACTTGGAAGAACAGCTTAAACAGACGCTTGACCGTGATTCAATCCGCCTGACCCGCCGTACCCGCATGATCGACATTGTAGCCGCCCAGCCCATCCTCCCCGGCGTGGAAAACTATATCGCCGAAGCCAAACGTTTAGGGCTGAAAATCGGTGTAGCCTCAAGTAGTACCGGTGATTGGGTCAAAGGCCATCTGACCCGCGTCGGCTTGATCGACCAATTCGAGTGCATCCGCTGTGCTGATGATGTCAAACGGACTAAGCCTGATCCTGAACTCTATCTCTCCGTCCTAAATGTAATGGGAATCGAGCCGCACGAGGCAATGGCTCTAGAAGATTCCGCCAACGGTGCGCTGGCAGCCAAACGTGCTGGCATGTACTGTGTCGCTGTTCCTAACCCCATGACCCACAAACTCAACTTCGACCATGTGGATTACCGCCTCAATTCCATGCTCGATATGAATTTAGCTGAACTCATTCGTCATATCGAGGCCACTGCGTGAGCCGCGAACTCCCCGCCCTTGATCGTCCATTGCATACCCCTAATTGGGTGATGTTGGTTGCACGTTTCAAGCAGATGGTTCAGCGCGATAAACTCGCGTGGGGGTTGATCGGTGCGTGGGCGTTGGGCATGATTAGCCTTCCCATTGTGCTGTGGACGGTTGGTGATAATTTACTGCCGAATGCCGTCACCCTGACCACCGCTTTACAAGCTGCTGCCGTTATTGTCGTGCTGGGTAAAGCATGGGGCTGGCCGCGTACCATTATCAGTATCAGCGCGATTGCCATACTCGGCTGGTTAATCGAATATATTGGCTCACAAACCGGTATTCCCTTTGGTATCTACGAATATTCCGACCGCTTGCAGCCCCAGTTGGCTGGTGTCCCCCTGCTTATTCCTATCGCGTGGTTCATGCTGCTGCCCTGTGCATGGACGGTCGCCAGCAGCCTTGCAGGAGGACGCCGATGGCTGTTTCTGCTGTTAAGTATTGGCGCTTTTGTCGCGTGGGATTTATTCCTTGACCCACAAATGGTCACATGGGAATTCTGGCGTTGGGCAGAACCAGTTGGCTACTTTGGCATACCGTGGACGAATTATCTCGGCTGGGCGCTTGCAGCTTTAATCATGACGCTTGTTGTTCGCCCCCCGCAGAAAGCCTTGCCCCCACTCCTTGCCATCTATGGCCTAACATGGTTTTTTGAGACCTTCGGCTTGCTCTTTTTCTGGGGTTTAATTGGTCCCGCCTTGATTGGTGGCATAGTCATGGGCGGGTTTCTCGCGTCAGCCATGTGGCGGCTTTACCGGAGTCAAACGTTGTGAAACCCGTCGTCATTGTCGGTGCGGGCATCGGTGGACTCAGCGCGGCCATACGCTTGGCTGCTGTGGGTCATAAAGTGCTGGTGCTGGAACAAAATGCGACCATCGGTGGCAAAATGGGCGAAGTGCGTGAGGCTGGCTTTCGCTGGGATACCGGCCCATCCGTAATTACCATGCGTCATGTACTGGTCGATTTGTTCGCCAGCGCTGGCAAACGCTTAGAAGACTATCTGACTCTTGAACCCCTCGAACCCATAACTCGCTATTTTTACCCCGATGGTACGGTACTGGATTGTTCGCGTGATCTTCCGACCATGCTCGGCCAAATTCAGGCACTTGATGAACGTGATGTCGAAGGCTATCTAAACTATCTCGCCTATGCCGCACGGTTGCATCGCATTACCGGCCCTGTGTTCATTTATGACCAGCCGCCCACGCTGGCAAGTTTCTCACGCGTCGCCCCGCGTGATATGCTCCGCGTCGATCCTTTCCGCACCATGCAATCTGCGATCAATGGCTTCGTTCAGTCACCCCATCTCCGTCAGCTATTAGGCCGCTTCGCCACTTATGTCGGAGCCAGCCCCTATCTTGCCCCCGCGACCCTTAACGTCATCGCCCATGTCGAACTGAATGAGGGCGTGTGGTATCCACGCGGTGGTATCTACAGGATTGCACGGGCGCTTGAAAAATTGGCTGTGGAATTGGGTGTCGAAATCCGTACGGGATGTGCTGTTCATCAGATTGTTGTCGAGGGAAAACAGGTCACCGATGTGCTGCTGACCGATGGCACACGTATAGCCACAGCGGGAGTGATAGCCAATGTTGATGTGGCAACCGTCTATGAAAAATTGCTACCAGAGGAATTTGTCGCTGGTCAGCTCAAAGAACTTACACAACAAGAGTCATCATGCTCCGGCTTCATCTTACTCTTGGGTATAGAAGGGCAGCACCCGCATTTAGCCCATCATAACATCTTTTTTTCAGGCGATTACCCGCGTGAATTTAAGCAGATCTTTGAGGATGGCTTACCGCCGGATGACCCCACAATTTACGTATCGATCACCAGCAAGACCGATGAAGGTGATGCGCCGCAAGGCTCTGAGAACTGGTTTGTGCTAGTTAATGCGCCCCCTTTGAGCAGCCGTTTTGCTTGGTCTGCACAAGCCACCGCTTACCGTGATCGTCTGCTAGATAAACTTGCATTGCATGGTGTAGAGGTTCGCGGTTCAATTCGCACCGAACGGATGTTTACTCCCGTCGATTTGGAACGTTTGACAGGTGCGCGGCGAGGTGCGCTTTATGGTTGGTCAAGTAATAACCGCCTCGCTGCGTTTCGCCGACCGCATAACCGTGCTGCCGGTGTACGCGGCTTATACTTTGCCGGAGGCACTACACATCCCGGTGGTGGTGTCCCGATGGTCATGCTATCGGGCAAAGTCGCTGTCGAACTAATGCTGAAAGAAGGTATCCGTACTTAACCCGCTGGCAGTGAAATGAAAAATGTACTGCCTTTGCCGAGTGTAGTCGTAAAGTGAATGTTGCCACCATGCCGCTCGATCGCCTGCCGCACGATGCTCAACCCCAGTCCTGACCCACTAATATCGCCCACATTGCTTGCGCGTCGGAAGGGGTGGAACATAAACTCTTCGTCTTCCGGTGGGATTCCGATACCCTGATCCGAAACAGTGAGCAGTATAAGGTTATCAGCTTGGCTTAGGGCAACACTAACCGTGGTGCCGATTTTTGAGTACTTAATTGCGTTGTCGATCAGATTGGTTATGACCTGCCGCATCAACCGTGGATCAACCGTTGCTTTCACTGGTTCTTGATATTCAAACCGCAACACATGCGTTTGACCTTTTTGATGTTCAAATTCTTCCACAATATCGCGACAAAATGTATCGAATTGGATCAATGTCGGGTTAAAATCTGAACTGCCCGTTTCAATATTGTTGAGCGAAAGCACATCTTGTAGCAGTTCGGTGATATGCTCGACCATCAGTTGGATTTTATCCAGCTTGCCATCCCTCGCAGCATCATCGAGCTTATGTGCGTAGTTCTTGAGCATGTAGATGTTGTTCTGAATGGTGGACAGCGGCGTTCGCAGTTCGTGCGAGGTAATTGACACGAATCGGCTCTTGAGTTCGCTTAGTTCTTTCTCGCGCGTTAGCGATTCTTGCAGCTTTTCTTCCGCCCGTTTGCGTTCGGTCACATCCCGTTGGATAACAACCACGTACTGCTTATCGGCATTTTTCACGACTGACCATGAACAATCCATATAGCGTATCGAGCCATCTTTGTGCAAGAACTCGATTTCGGATCAGCTTTCACCGTTTTGCAAGATAGCAGGAAATTGCTGTTCAAAAGTTGTCTTGAAGGGCGGCGTAAGGAAGTTGGTTAGGGGCTTCCCGATGATTTCATCTTCGGCATAGCCTGCGCCGCGTGTGGTAGACGGGTTGGTTTGGGTGATGTTGCCTTCGATGTCGAGGACTTGTATGTAGTCAGAAGCCGAGTGTACGAGGGAACGAAACAGCGCCTCACTTTGCCGCAGTTCCGACTCGATGCGCTTATTGTTGATGGCGTAACGGATAGCACGTTCGAGTAGAGGCAGTCGGATATCGGCCTTATCAAAATACTCGGTGACACCAATTGAAAGTGCTTCCTCATCAATTTCACGGCGACCACGAGCCGTTAGTAAGATGATCGGCAGCGAGCAACCGTTGGGGAAGGCATTACGAATCAGTTCCAACCCATTCTTTTCACCGAGGACGTAGTCAATGATGTAAATGTCATGTTTCTGCTGCTGCATGATCGGCAGTGCATCATTATAATCGGCCTCCCATTCCAGCTTAAATTGTCCTTTGGGCATGGCGTTAATCATATCCCGTACCATGATGTAGTCGTCAGCATCATCATCAACAAGCAATATCTGGGTGATCTTATTCATAACTGTAAAACCTGCTGTTCTCCGTAGGGGTCCCAAAAAATGGCACGAGTAATTCCATCTCAAATGATGCTGGGTTTACGACGCCGTAAATAATCTGTTGTTCAGCTGGTACAAGCGGAAGGCTGTCACATGATTGTAGCATGATACCGCTTGGAATTAGCCAACCATAAGTGCTCAAATAGGGGGTTAACAACCGCTCGCCCCCATCTGCTTTTCCAATAATCGGCACGAGCGTGTCGTTGGGAATGTTACCGAGGTTTAAATAACCTTCTCCGGGGCCAAGCCGGACGGATACACTGGTCTCCCCCGGTATCGTGGACTTAACAAAACCTTGGCAGGTGTCCCGTGTGACCGATAGAAATGGAAACCCTTTTGGTGGTGTTATTTGCACAATTTCCCCTAAGCTTTCAGCGGCACGTAAACCGCTGCCAGCTTCTAGTATAATGCTCTCCTGCCCCTTATTCAGCGTAATGTTCCCCTGTGCCACAATGACATCACTTGCTACCGCCGGTTGTACTTGCGTGGCAAATAATTCAGTCGGCATTTCCAAAGTCATATGCTCTAGTTCGAGTTGGTAAGTGTGCAGTAGTGCCGGGTTGATAATCTGTTGAACACTGCGACCGCTGAGTAATTGCAGCTTGAGGTTAAAGTACTGGTCGGTTTCCTCAAACGTTTGCAGTTGATATTCGCTGAGGGGCAGCACTAGTGTTTGTGCAGCGGTATCAAATGTGATGATGGCGCGACCCGTTTTGTTGGTACGGAGCGTATCACCTTCGCCAAATGGTGCTTGCGCCCCAAAAGGCAGTGGCAGCCAGTTGTAAGTGTTTGCCCGTTTGAGTTCGACACCTGCATAGGTAATTTCCACGACCGCTGCCAAGGGTTGCTGTGTCTGTGCAAACGCTTGCATCAAGTTCGTAGCCACGAATAAGAACAGGAGGCCTAACCGGAATCGCATGAATTATGTCTCCTGCGGCGTGGGTAATTCGATAAAGAAGGTACTGCCGACACCCTCAAGGCTTTTGACACCAACTCGCCCGTTATGCGCCTCGGCAATCGAACGAACAAGGCTTAAACCTAAGCCTGTACCACTGATATGGGCTGTGTCACGGGTACGCACACGGTAAAATTCTTGGAACAACTGTGCCTGGGCAGACTCGGAAATGCCAAAACCCGTGTCTTCGATTTCGATACGTAGATAGGTGTTTTGTAGACAGATGCGGGTCGTAATTTTGCCTGCTTCTGGCGTATATTTTACAGCATTTTCGATCAAGTTGCTTAACGCCTGAGAGAGCAGTAGGGGATCACCAACGACATCGGGCAGCGTTTCTGGTATTTCTTGGAGCAGGGTTTGTCGTTTGCCTTCAATTTCCGATAGGAAGCGATTGAGCACTTCTTGGAGTACTGTCGATACGGAAACGAGTTTGGTTTTGATGTGGCTGGAACGCAGTTGTTCAAGGTCAAGAATATCATTAATTAGTTTCAGCATTTCCTCACCTGCGTGGAACATGCGCTGCAAATATTGGCGCTGCTGCACATTTAATGATTCATTCTCAGGGTCATCCAGCAGTAGGCTGCCATAACCTAATACGCGCGATAAGGGCTTCTTCAGATCATGCGAAGTCATCCGAACCATCTGTGTTTTAAGGCGGCTGACTTCTGCCAGTGCGGTGATGTCATTGAGCATAACAACCCAATCGCCGAAGTCGAGTTTGGCGACATCAAGGTTGAAGACCTTTTTGCCAATCTTCACTTCTTTGCGGAAATAATCAGAATGAATAAATTCCTGCCTGATGGCCTCCTGAGTTTCGGCATCGATACCAGCCCGTGCCAACAACGTGATAAAGGGGATGCCAATATTGATGCCAACTGCCTCAGTCAGCGCATTCGTGATTTCTTTGTTCATCTTAATGAGCGTCAGGTCAGGCTCGAGTACCATAATACCCGCTGGTGAGCCGCCTAAGACCGCTTCAAGCAGCGTGTTTTGTTCTTGCGTTCGGGTATAGAGCGCAGCATTATCGAGATTAGGCGCGACTTGTTCGGCCAAGGCATTCAACAACCGCATCCGGTAATTCATCTGCAAAAAATCGCGGGTCGAGGGCACTTGCACAGCGATAATCGCAATCAGGCGTTTTTGCCAGATGACGGGAACGGCAGCGAACCCGTCCTTGCGAACCCGCCGGTTTTCCTGCTGCACGTGGATCACCAGTGCTTGCAAGATGGGCATGTAGGTTTGGCAATCACCCCACGAATGACGTAGCACGGAGGTCTGTTGGTCTTCACTGGTGAGCCAGATTGCACCGATGTGTGTCATCAGCACCCGTTGAATATCACCCGCTAGCGAGGGCAAGATGCGATCCATTACCATGCGCTGTGATGACACATCGTTAGCACTACGGAGTAGAAATTCGGCTTTGGTGCTGCGGCGGATTTCAACCGCAATATCAGCAAAAAGGTTTGCGACCAATGGGATGATGACCGCCAGCACGCCGTAAAATATGTTCGTGAATTGCAGCCCATTGGTAAAGCGTACCGAAGCTACGAGGGTGATCACAGTCGTCATGAGCGCGGCAGCAGGTAACATCCAGTACCACTTGAGGTGGGCATAGATCAGGCTGCAAATCAGCGCCAGCGAAATGATCATAATCACTTGCTCAACACGCGATTGGAACGAGGGAATTTTGTCCTGCAACAGACTCTCAATCGCGTTGGCGTGAATTTCTACACCAGACATCAATTGCCCGTTAGTGCTGGATGGCACCGGATACAAATCGGTTCCCGCAGTCGTATTCATTAACCCAACCAGCACAACTTTGTCATCAAAAACATCTTGCGGGATGCTGCCGTTAATCACATCCAATGCTGAATAAACGGGGAATGTTTGCTGTGTGGCGTTTGCAGGCCCACCGAAATAATTTTGCTGCCAGAGGCCATTTTCATCGACCGGAATATTAATACTCGCGACTTGTAAATGACCGGATGTTGGCTTGATGACCTGTTCTGCTGCTGATGATGGGATACGGAGATAAGCAAGGTAGGTAGCAATATCAAATGAGATTTGTGGTGTCCCTTGACTTTCCACCAGTGAAATTTGCCGCCGTACGATACTGTCTACATCCGTGAAGGCGTTGACATATCCAAGATAGTCAACCACATCAGCAAAAGCCGGAATAGGGGAGATCGAGGTATAAAAATTTAGAGCCGGAATATCATGGGTAGGTGTTTCAACTTGGTCAGCGCCGACTTGCGGCATAATAAACCGTGTTCGCACGTCATTCTGGCGTGCCTGGATCAGTGCCTCAACCACTGCTTGGTCATCGTCGGTTGGTTGGTCAAACAAGACATCAAAAGCTACAACACGGGTTTGCGCCTGATTAAGAAACGTAATGAGATCGGCGTAAACGGTTCGCGGCCATGCAGCCAATGATCGACCATAAGCTGCATGGGTAGCATCGTCCAGTGCCACGATAGCAATCGTGTCGCTAACGGGATGTGGAACGAAAAAGAGGTCATTCAGACGTAGCTGAGATTGGGCAAATAAATTGTTTGCCCAAGCGAATAGCAGCAGCATAATCGTGGCAGCAGCTACCAACAGGCCGATACGCGTTTGAGTTGTCCACAAGCGTGTTGCAAGATGCTTCATATTAGCCTACATCACGAGGCTGGCGTGCTTTCGGCTGTAGGTGTTGGTACTTCAATGTCGGTGAGCGCAATTGGGTTGCCCAATGATTCGTACAAGTTAATATCTTCCGGCCCGAACTGATCGGTGAATTGGCGCAAACCTGAACAGGCGCTGTCAATATTAGCTGAAGCTGATTCAACCCAACCAAACCCGCCGCGGAACGGTATACGATACCAATTGGATGCAATCGTTTTGCCGAAGAAATGGTCAATGGTTTCCGGTGCGATGGTACCTACCAGCGGGAAGGTAATGTCAGCGCCGAGGCGGACGTTGAGGCTGAAATCTCCTTGAACTTGAATAGTGGCTGGGCAGCCATCAAGCGCTGCATCAAGTTCCTCGAAGGAAGTTGCCGCTACGACTTCGCTCAGTGTTTCACCCGGATCGCGCCGGATACCGAAGCCCGGCGGGACATCAGCCGTGTCAGCTTCCGCTTCAGCATTCACCACACCCTGCGAGACAAGGGTTGCAGCACGACCACTTTCATTGACGCGGATTACAAACTGAGTTCCGCGTGCTGCGAGTGCCATACTCGGTGTCGTAATATCGTAACTGGAATTGCTATCGAGCAGGCGACCGATTCGTTGAAGCGTTTGGCCGATCACGACTTCCGCCGCAATATGAAAGCTGCTATCGTTGCCTTCAAAACGGGTAATACGATATTCGGTGCCGGGTTCAATATCGGTGTCCACGCCGTCAGCAAAGAAAGTTATACGTGCTTTGCCAGTAACATCGGTACGGATGGTGTCGCCTACACCAACAATTGCTTCAAGGTTAACGGTAATCCAATTGCTGGTATTCACGCGCTTGACCTCAACCCCTGTCGCTAGCACTTCGAGGCTGGCTGCCAGCTCGTCAGATTGAGCGTGAACCGTACCAAGGATAGGCAATAATAAGGAGAATAGAACTAGAAAAACTCGTAAACGCATAATCCCCTAACCTTTGTGAAGTACAGCTCTTGCTACACCCATAAGTAATAATAGTAATTTTAGTGTAGCAGAGTTTGTGACGGAATCGAATTAAAAATTTACGAACACATATTATACAGGCCAAATTGCGTGCAAATAAAAAGGCAGACGATTGCGTCTGCCTTTTATAATCATCGCTCTAAGCTGAAACTTAGAATTGGCTCCATAGGCTCTGATTATAAACTTCGTGGTGGAATTGAATTTCAGGTGATTTGATGAGCGTACCCAATTTGCGCGGGCAGCGATCCGCCGAACCAGTTTTAAGATCAGCGTAACGGCTCTGAATTTCGGCACCGAGTAGGCTCGCAGCATACTTGCTCTTGTGGAAGTATTCAATCGCGTCATAGATGTTGTCGGGCAGAACCGGAATAACCTTGCTGTTCTTCTTAACGGTGTTCGGACCTTCCAAACCCGTCTTGAGGAATGCATACAGCGCCATGTAGGGGTTGGCATCCGGCGCAATCGAGCGCACTTCAACGCGAGCCGACTTTTCGTTGCCGATGGGAATACGAACCATCGAACCGCGATCAATCGCTGAGGCCTTGATCTGATTCGGGGCTTCAAAGTGTGGGTCGAGGCGGCGGTACGAGTTGACGCTGGGGTTGATGATCAAGCAGATGTCCAGCGCACTGGTCAAGATGCGGTCGATGAATGACCAACCAAGTTCAGTCAAGCCATCTTGTCCTGTCGCGCTGTAGAACAGGTTCTTGTCTTTTTTGGAGATAGAAAGATTGGTGTGCATACCGCTGCCGTTCACACCGGTGACGGGCTTGGGCAAGAAGCTGGCAGTCATGCCGTGGCTGTATGCAACTTGACGGCAGATAAGTTTATAGAGAATGATCTGGTCGGCGGCAACTGATGCTTCGGTGTAGGAGTAGTTGATTTCGAATTGCGACGGCGCAACTTCTGGATGATCTTTTTCGTTGGCGAAGCCCAGCGCACGCTGCACTTCAGCAACCGTATCGATGTACATGCGGAGTGGGTCGCCGGGGAGCGAGTTGTAGTAACCGCCTTGGCTTAGGAATTCGAATTTGCCGGTCTTGGCGTATTCCTGCTCGGCATATTGACCCTTGAACAGGAAGCCTTCGATTTCGTTGGCGGCGTTAGCGACGATGCCCTGCGATTCATACAAGCCGCTCAGATAGTTCTTCAGGCGGGAACGCATATCGGCTTCATAGGGCGAACCATCGCGATTCAAGACTTCGCTAAAGACCAACACCTTACCCGAACCAAATACATCGGAGGGCAGGGAGTAGAAGGCTGACCAATCAATCGCCAGACGCAGGTCAGACTCTGACTGCTGCGAGAACCCGCGAATGGACGAACCGTCGAAGGTGAGGTTATCGGCTGATTTTAGCAAGAACTTCTTGTCATAGTCCAACATGTGCAAACGGCCTTCAAGATCGACGAAGCAAACCGTGACGGCCTTAATGCCTTTTTCATCCGTCAGGTACTTCATTTTCGATTCTTGGATTTTGTCCGCCGCGACGCGACCGACACGCTGCTCCTTGGAAGCGAGGTTCATTTCCTCAAGTTTTGTATAGGGAATTTCGAGGAATTCACGGAGTTCACTTGGCATTTGTTGGCACCTTTCGCAGCAGATTTAGCGAGAAAAAGAAGGAAGGACACAACCTGTGTTCTCCCGATGTGACCCTCAAGGATACTGATGTGTATAGTGAGAATATTCACATTGAAGTCTTAGTGATTATCGCTAATAGACATGATTTGAGCCTTGTACATTATTTCCGAAAGTTGAGCAATTTATGTGTTAGTTACATACAAAAACGGTATTTTTGGCGCGTCTTATGGGATTTTGTAGCCATTTTGTGGTTTAAATGTGTGTAAATTGACAATAAATGCAGTGTCAAATGATTTGCTAGTACAATAAATGAGATGAGTTTTGCTAATGGGATATGTGGCGCATGACACGCATTTTTATCAACTATCGGAGACAAGATAGCGAAGGGTATGTCGGGCGGCTTTTTGACCACCTGACACAGCATTTTACCCCGCAGGATATTTTCATGGACGTGGACAGCATCCCGCCCGGTGCGGATTTCGTGCAAACGCTGGAAGATGCCGTGGCGGCGTGTGACGTGTTTATTGCGATGGTCGGGCCGCAGTGGTTAACGCTGGTGGATGAATATGGGGAACGGCGTATTGACCAATGGAACGATTTTGTGCGGATTGAGATTAGCAGCGCACTGAAGCAGGGTAAGGCGATTATTCCGGTGTTGGTGGGCAGGTCGCGGATGCCGAACCCGTCTGATTTACCTGAGGATATAGCTGCGTTTGCCCGCCGCAACGCGCTGGAACTCAGCCAGCAGCATTTCTCGCAGGATGTAAAGAAGTTAGCGCAGGCTATTCAGGATTCGTCACCCGCTAAACGTAATCACAAACCACGCCCCGATAGTGATACACTCAGTCTCAAGGAAACTGCTATTAAACAGGTGCGTTTGGATCTAGTCGGCGCGACTGAATCTCCACTCTACCAATTTCGGAACGAGAACCACTTCTTTCCGGTAATCGGCGAGGGAAACGCAGACGCCAACCTTTTCTTTCTTGGCGAATCACCGGGGAAGAACGAGGCAGCAGCCGGTAGGCCATTTATTGGGCCATCCGGTGAAGTGCTGGCGGAGATGCTCAAAAGTATTAACCTTAAGCGTGAAGATGTGTATGTGACCAACATTTTGCTGGATCGCCCGCCAATCAAACGTGAGCCGACACCAGAAGAAATTGCGTTTTATGAGCCTTTCGTGGATCGTCTCATTGACATTATTCAACCAGCGGTGATCGCTACTTTAGGTCGTTTTGCCATGCAGTATATTTTGAAGCGGCTGGATTTGCCCGAAAAACGGCAGACGATCAGCCAACTGCATGGGAAGTTGATTAAAACACAGATGCATTACGGTGAAGTTCATATCGTGCCGTTGTATCATCCTGCTGTGGTGCTGTACAGCGCCAGCCAAAAAGCGACCTTACAACAAGATTTCGAAAAGCTGAAAATCTTTATTTAACTATTCGATTCTTAAAGGATAACTACTCATGTCCAGTATGCAGCCTCTTAAAAAGTTAATGGTCATCATTAATCCGGCAGCAGGTGTTGATCGCCCGATACTTGGATTGCTGAATGCGGCGATGAAGCAGGCTGGCATTGAGTGGGACGCACGCATTACCCACAAAGCCACCGATGCACGGCAGTTCGCTAAGGAAGCGGCTGCGGCAGGCTGGGACATGGTAGCGGCACACGGCGGAGATGGAACGGTGATGGAAGTGGCCGACGGTTTACGCGGTACCGGTGTTCCGTTGGCGATATTCCCCGGCGGCACGGGTAACGCGATGGCTGCTGAACTCGGTGTTCCGGTTGATCTGTCTGCGGCGGTCAACTTGGTTGCCAGCGGCCTGTACGACATCCGCACGATTGATATGGCGATGGCAGGTGACCAATCCTTTATTTTGCGCATCGGCATTGGTTTTGAAGCCGATATGACCAAGGTGGATCAGGAGATTAAAAACCGTTATGGCATACTTGCCTATGCTTTTAACGCGCTTTCTGAACTGCGGGCGCTGGCCTCTGCCCATTATAAAGTTACGGTGGATGGGCAGACTGAAGAAGTTGACGGTGTAAGCTGCATGGTGGCGAATTCGGGTGTGGTGTCGACCACCGGCCTTAAACTCTCGCAGAAAATTGATGTTGCTGACGGCATGATTGATGTGGTGGTGTTCAGCAACGCCAACTTTAGCACGGTGGTTAACCTGACTGCCTCGGTACTGAGCGGTGTGGACTCGACGGTTCAACCCTATGTGTTACACCGGCAGGGTCGGGAAATCACGGTGGAGGTTGATCCACCGCAGTCTATTTCGATTGACGGTGAACAGATCGAACCGACTATCATTCATGCCCAAGTTCTGCCCCAATCCGTTCAAGTTGTGGTTCCGTGTATAGAGGTTGCATGACCGTTCCCCAACCGATTCATGATCCAGAGACGCATTTAGAGCGCAAAGGTTTCTTGCGCGATCTGTGGAAGCAGTTTACGAGCCTGCAATATGGGCTGGTGCTGCAAGGCTCATACGTTGTTTTTACCGGCCTGTGGGATTTCTTAATGCGGGCGCTTACGGGAGCGCCGATGATCCGCTACAGCCAAGTAACCCCGAACTTGATCGTTGCCGGACAGTACCAAAAACGGGGTTGGGAGGTTCTTCAACAGCGCGGCGTATCGGCTTCGATCAATATGCGTTCAGAGTTTGACGACGAAGCTGCTGGAATAGCGCCTCCTCGCCATTTACGCCTCGTTGTGGAGGATAATACGCCGCCCACACTCGACCAGCTCCGGCGCGGTATTGCCTTCGTGACCGAGGAAGTTACGCGGGGCGGGAAGGTGTATATCCACTGTGCGGCAGGGGTTGGACGTGCGCCGACGATGGCTGCGGCTTATCTCGTTAGTACCGGCTTACCCCCCGAACAAGCATGGGCGAAGATCAAAAAGGTGCGTCCTTTCATCCGGCCTACACCGGGGCAGGAAGCCCAGATTCAAGAACTGGCGATTACACTGGCAGAAGAACTCCTTGTGAAGCGGTGAGAATAGTCGTCGGCTATCAGTCGCCAGTCGTCAGCCTATACAAAAAGCGGGGTTATGTCGGCGAAGTCGGCGACGACATAACCCGTTTTTATGTCGGTGATGTCATCACAGTGGTCAATGTCGCTATTGTCAGGATTGCTCGATTTGCCGATTTTGCTAAGAGTTTAAGGGAGAATTGGCACAATTGGCAGCAATGGCAAGATTGGCAAAACAGTCGTCGGTTCAATGCCCTACATGCGGAACAAGCGGCAGAGGCGGCAAATGCGGCGCGAAATAAGTGTCGTTTTGTGTGCGTAGTGCTCATTCGGTTGTTAAGCAGCGTGTGGGTAGAAACCCTTTTCCCTCAGGGCGAAGGGAGTAAAAGCAGGATTTACCGTCGGCACCTTCGGCCTAAATCCAGCCTTTTGAACAGCATAACCGAAGTCAGGATGTTTAGGGTTACCATTTGGAAGAACATTTGGTAACTCTTCGATGACGGCGGCGCTAACCGTTTTGAGGGAGTGTGATGGTTAAGCAAGTTGGTGGACGGTTAGAAAATCATTTGTCGGATTAACCGAAAATAAACCTAAGTCATAATAAGTTGCAAGTGACAAGTTTCAAGTTCAATGCAAAGGCGCGAAGTACGCTATGTTAGCCCATTGATGTGGTTGTAGAGCGTTTGATCGGGCAAGGTTGGCGTGATGTTTTCCAACATACCTTCGTGAATGGAAAGGCAGCCATTGGTGACGCAGGCGATGCCCATTTGCGTACCTGCTTTGAGTGCGGCATAGGCCGACTGCGCCATTTCTGCTGCTAATACGCGGTCGCCGTGGGACGCTGCTCCGCCACGCTGGGCATGACCTAGGCGCACATCGCGCACCCGCGTGCCTGTCCATTTGGGGATGTCGTCCACCAGTGTACGTGCGCCGCGTGCGCCTTCACAAATGACGACCAGTGCGAAGCCGTGTGTATTTAAAGCGTGAGTGATGCGTTCACCCAGCCACGCATCGTCATAGCCATATTCGGGCAGGATGACGGCATGAGCCGCCGCGCCGTGAGCGACTGCTAATGCGAGGTTGCCGCAGCTACCTCCGAGTGTTTCCACAAGGAAGATGCGACCGCGCAGCGCATGGGCAGTGGCCTGCGCACCGTCGATGGCATGGTAGGCGAAGTTGCAAGACGAGTCGAAGCCGAGCGTCATTTCGGTGCAGGGGACATCGTTATCAATGGTGGTGGGTAGGCCGATGTAGGGGATACCCCAGCCCTTGAGCAGCGGCGGGATATAACGCAGGGTGCCATTACCTCCGAACAGAACGATATTATCGACCGTGTTTTCGTGCAGGACGGCGCGAATTTGTTCTCCGGCTTCTTGCTGGCTCAACACGGGGTCGCGGCTAGAGGCGAGGAACGAACCACCGCGCCCCATCCACGGGGTTAGTGTATCCACGGTCAATGCTACAAGCTGCCTGTTGAGCAAACCGGGGAAGCCGCCATCCGCACCGATGACGCTATCGCCGTTGGCACTGGCGAGGCGTAAGTAACCGGCCATGACATTGTTAATGCCGGGTGCATCCCCACCACTAACGACAAAAAGTGTTTTCATAAGTTGCCTGAATAAATGGGTGACGGCGGTTGTGTGATCGATCATTGATTCAATTGATTTCACATGGTTTGACACCACCTATAAACGATTGTAGACTCCTCTCGTAAATTTATTCAAGCAATAAAATTATTCAATTGAACTGCAAAACAAAAAATTTGAATATCGAATGCGAGTACCTCGTTCAAGCGCTGCCATGTTCAACGTTTTGATTGGCTTGGATCGCTCCTTGCATCCTGAACATCAATTCAAAATCAGCATCGCTGAGTTCTCTTTATGACTTGCACCATTGGTTATTAGTCACGTCGGGGTTGTGTTAAAAGGTGGTACGGACCCCAACCAAATTTTGGTAGCGGAAGTATCTTATAGTTCAGCAGGATTTTACATTCAAACCGCTCATGAAAATGATCCTCCGACAGGACGTTTTATAGTCATAACTTTGAAAACCTATCTGTTCAAGCACCTCACAGGACATCCTGATCCCACCCCGGAAAATCCCGATGTTCTAAAATATTGGTTCGATAATGAAAAACCAAGTGATATCTATGCTCCTGACGGAATTCCATCAGCGGCATTAGTTGCTGATGCACTCTCTAGATACACGCTTATTGGGCGTATTAAGTCGTAATTGGAGCAATATAATATGAAAAATAAAACATACGCTCATTTGTGTACACTTTTAATGAGTTTGATTGTGTTTGGAATGAACGCAGTGAGTCAGATGAGGACATTAGCGGCTCAAACAACGACCACACCTTCATGGGAAATTAATCAAAATCTATGTCCAGTGGGCAAAGGGTGTGGACGAATATGGCACACTTCACCTGATCAAGAGAAACTCTTTTTATATACATCATTGGACAGAATGTTGCATGTTCTCTCCAATGATGTAAACATTCCAATACAATCCTATGATATGTCCACCTTATTTCCTTTATCGCAAGATCAGTATTTTGATTTTTTGCCAATAAACGATCATGTATTAGTATATTTTGATCGAGAACAGGATCGACTCGCATCGGTAAATCTTGTTACGCAAGAGCATCAAGCTTATGTGGTTGAGCATGGGATGCGGAGTTGTACCAGTAGTATAGAAGCTAATCCGCCTTTCAATGCCTTTTATTTACTTCCTGACGGTCATACTCTCATCGTTTGTCGTGTTGATCCGGTCAATGGTTACACCCCCCATATCTCAAAAATTAATGTAGAGACGAACCAACTAGAAGACATCCTCGTTCTTGAAGGTACAAGTTATCCCTATGGATATACACGAGTCATTCCTGGAATGGATGGAGCAATTTATGTCGAACCGGGAGCAGGTGATTTTTGGGGAGCTATTCCAGGATATAACGAACCTGGAGATTCTGGTCGGGATGTGGCCCGTTGGGATATAGAAACTTCAAGCTGGTCATTTCTAAAAATAACAAATCCATTATTGGCTCCAAGCACGAGCATTCCACGAATACCGAGTTTCATTGGGGTTGACCGTGATGCCCATTTATATTTCTGGAAGGTAAACTATGATAACAATGTCGAAACTGCCACTATAATAACGGTTAATCTTGACGGAGATGTTATTGGACAAATAACCAACGAAGAATTAGGATCAAATCCGGCTATCCCAGAAATTCAAGGGGATGGTACATTGAGAATTATCAATAGACCTTCCTTCAATAGTAACACCACTATTGGTATACAAATTAACACGATTGATATTCCCGACTTTATGCCGATCACAACACCAACTGCAACATCGACTGCCGGCTCAAGCCAAAATATCACGGTTCAAATTAGTGATGGTGACAACGATGTAAATGAAGAGGGTATCAATGGTTACGTACCAGACTTCAATGAGATTTGGGTAGGCACTGCTGGCTCAACACGGGGTCGCGGCTAGAGGCGAGGAACGAACCACCGCGCCCCATCCACGGGGTTAGTGTATCCACGGTCAATGCTACAAGCTGCCTGTTGAGCAAACCGGGGAAGCCGCCATCCGCACCGATGACGCTATCGCCGTTGGCACTGGCGAGGCGTAAGTAACCGGCCATGACATTGTTAATGCCGGGTGCATCCCCACCACTAACGACAAAAAGTGTTTTCATAAGTTGCCTGAATAAATGGGTGACGGCGGTTGTGTGATCGATCATTGATTCAATTGATTTCACATGGTTTGACACCACCTATAAACGATTGTAGACTCCTCTCGTAAATTTATTCAAGCAATAAAATTATTCAATTGAACTGCAAAACAAAAAATTTGAATATCGAATGCGAGTACCTCGTTCAAACGCTGCCAACATGTGATGGTTTCGGGTTCGCAACCGCTTACGTTTCCTTCTTTAGGCTATTTGCCTAGTAAGCTCCTTTTGTTGGCGGCTCGGATTTGACGGCGATCACCTGAAATCTTTGCGAAGGTGAAATAGAGCCTTCGCCCAAACAGGGTAAGTGACCTAATGGCACTGGATATTTTGACCTTTGGTGAGGCACTGGTTGAGGTGATGCGCACGGATATTGACCAACCACTTGACCAACCTTCACTTTTTATTGGTCCTTATCCCAGTGGGGCGCCGTTCATATTCGCGGTACAGGCCGCACGTTTAGGCGCACGGGTGGGTGCTGTCGGTGCAGTCGGGCAGGATGCTTTCGGCAAGTGTTTACTCGACCAGCTTGAGGCCGACAAGGTTGATGCGCGCGGTGTGCATGTGCTGCCGGATTATACGACAGGCGTGGCATTCGTCGGCTATAAAGGTGATGGCTCGCGCGAGTTTGTGTTTCATGCCCGTCATGCGGCGGCGGGGCAGCTCGCGCCGGAGATGCTTGATAAGGCATTATTCAAGGGGTTGAAGTGTTTGCATATCATGGGCTCGACTTTATCCATGCACCAGCAAGCGCTGCAACTTGGCTTACGAGCACTTGAAATGGCGCAGGATGCGGGAGCAAAGATTAGTTTTGACCCCAACATTCGCCCGCAGTTGATGTCCCCTGACCGCGCACGGTATGCTTTCGCGCCGTTTATGGAAGCCGCTGATGTGCTGATTCCCTCTGAGGAAGAACTCTTGCTGTTGGGCGATGCCTATAGTATTGACGGCGTTGTGCAGGACATGCTGGAAGATAAGCCGGATCTGGTGGTCGTGGTGACGAACGGTGCGAATGGCTGCACGGTGATGACACAAAGTACCGAGTTTTCCATCCCCGGTATTGGCCCGATGGTCATGGTTGACCCGATTAATGGTTATGATGTGACGGAGGTTGACCCGACCGGTGCGGGTGACTGCTTTGACGCGGGCTTCCTGACTCGCTGGTTGGCTGGCGACTCGCCTTCAGACGCGGCACAGTTCGCGAATGCCTGCGGTGCGCTGGCGGTTACGGTAAAGGGGCCGATGGCGGGTGCGCGGACACTGGCCGAGGTTCAAAGTTTTATGCGCGAAAACAAGCCTAAAGAAGATGAATACGAAGACTAATTCGCTTTTAATACAGTAGCATCACGATATTGAGGAGTAGAAACCCATGAGTGTGAATTCCCGACTGAACCGCTTATTTGCCGCAGACGGCAAGTGCTTTGATGTAGCGGTTGACCACGGTTTTTTCGGCGAACGCAGCTTCCTCACCGATATTGAAGACATGCACGCTGTTGTGAATACATTGGTTGATGCCAATCCCGATGCGATTCAACTGAGCATCGGGCAGGCTAACATCCTGCAAAGTATCCCCGGTAAAGCAAAGCCTTCGCTGGTGCTGCGTACCGATGTTGCCAATGTTTATGGTAAAACACTGCCGCGCAAACTCTACAGCCGCATCATCGGCAGTGCGGTGGAGCAAGCGCTACGTTTGGACGCCGCGTGTGTGGTCGTGAACCTCTTCAACCTGCCTGACCAGCCGGAAGTTTATGAAGCCTGCATCCAGAATATTTGTGAGTTGAAGCCTGAATGTGAACGTTACGGGATGCCGCTGATGATCGAGCCACTCGTGATGAAGGATAACGCTAGTGCAGGCGGTTACATGGTGGATGGCGACCTCGAAAAAATCTTGCCCTTGGTGCGACAGGCGATTGAACTGGGCGCGGACATTATCAAGGCCGACCCCTGTGACGATGTGAGCCAGTATCATCAGGTGATTCAAGTGGCGGTGGGTAAGCCGGTGCTGGTACGCGGCGGGGGCAAAGTGTCGGATGCCGAAATCCTCCAACGCACGTATGACCTGATGCAGCAGGGGGCGATGGGTATTGTTTATGGGCGCAACGTCATCCAGCACCGCAATCCCGCCGGCATGACCCGCGCGTTGATGGCGATTGTCCACGATGGGGCGCTGCCGGATGCCGCGCTCAAGTACGTGGAGGCATGAAAGATGGCACGCGCCAAACGCGAATTACGCTTCGGTATTATCGGGTTGGGATTGATGGGGCGCGAGTTCGGCAGCGCTGCCGCCCGTTGGGCACACCTGCTTAACCTCGACTTCATCCCACGCATTACCGCCATTTGCGATACCAACGAGAAGTTGTTCGAGTGGTGGGATGATAACTTCGACGGTATCAAACTCCGCACCACCAACTACCATGACTTGCTGGGCAGCGGCGAGGTGGATGCCATATACTGTGCCGTGCCACACAACCTGCACGCGCAGTTCTATACCGACATTATCCGCGCTGGCAAGCACATGCTCGGCGAAAAACCTTTCGGTATCGACGCGGCGGCGAACGCCCAAATTCTCGAAGTCATTCACCAGAACCCGAATGTGGTCGTTGCCTGTTCGTCCGAGTTCCCGTTTTTCCCCGGTGCTCAACGGGTGATTCGTTATATTAATGAGCAACGTTTTGGCAAGATTATCGAAGTGTCGGCTGGGTTGCTCCACAGCAGCGACCTTGACCCCAATAAGAAAATTAATTGGAAACGCACGATTAATATGAACGGCGAGTATGGCTGCATGGGTGATTTGGGGATGCACCCGCTGCATATTCCCCTACGTGCGGGGTGGATGCCGACTAACGTCCGTGCCATGCTCAGTAACATTGTCACGCAGCGACCGGATGCCAGCGGCCAGCTTGTCCCGTGCGAAACGTGGGATAACGCGACCTTAGCCTGTGATGTGCAAACCGCCGACCAGCACTTTCCTATGTATATCCAGACCTATCGGATCTCGCCGGGGGACACGAATACATGGTACATTCGCGTAACGGGTACCGAGTTTAGCGTCGAATATTCCACCAAGTTCCCCAAAACACTGCGGACGATGGAATACACATCGGGCGGTGAACAGGCGTGGAAGGTGCTGGATTTAGGCTACGAAACGGCTTACCTGACCATCACCGGCGGCATCTTCGAGTTCGGTTTTTCGGATGGCTTGCTGCAAATGTGGGCGGCCTTCTGTGACCAGCTTGCCAACGGGCGCGAAAATATGTTGCAGCCGTATTACTGCGCCACGCCCGAAGAAACCGTTCTGCATCACCGTGTTTTAACGGCGGCGCTCGACTCCGGC
>JAPUDW010000054.1 GCA_027492915.1 Bacteroidota bacterium
AGCCACGAAAACACGAGGTAAGGGGAACAGCGCACCAAAGGGCTACGGAAACGGTGTTACATGGAATGAAGGGTCGAAACGGTGGTATTCGAAGCTGTATTACAAGGCGGATTCGTTGGGAAAATTTGCGAGTGAAGAAGTCCGCAAGCTTTGTGAAGAATTGGGCGTTGTGCGTTTTGAAATATCATTGAAGGCAAGGGAGCTTGCCGACTTAGGGCTTAACAGGATACTGCCGTGGTGCAGAGTTGTGGAGGGAATGGAAATGTCAAAAGTGATCTATGGAAAATTCAGCGAAGTCCTACACCGTAACAGTGTATCGACGCTCGATCTGAACGAAATACCGGGCAAGCTTGGCTTGATCGCACGTGATTACATGAACGGAGGGCATCCGTTTGCAAGTGCTCATGTGAGGGCAGGGCAGCGCTGGCGCAAAGCGTTGTTGCCTTACGGCATCGATATCAAGGTGCCTCTTGATGTAACGCGCCTTGCCGCTCGTGTCGTTGTCATTGAACTGCAACCTCTGGAAATACCTGAATGGTATAAGCTGGATGCTGCATAGGCTTTAAATTAGGGGTTCTGGGAATTATCCCCGGAGCATTTTGAAAATGGAAAAGTAAAGGATTCGTCATGGGCTATTACTGGGAAGTGTCAAGGAAGGGCAAAGTTCTCTTCACTATCGGAAAACCGGATGTAGAGCATTCGCCGGAGGAAGTTGCAGAGATGATTGCCAAGTCGAACGCGCAAGCCGCTGAATGGGATCGTCAACGGGCTGCGGGTTTGCCTTCAAGTAAAAAGGGCCGTGATATTTACTATTCAGGGTTTGGAATTTGGGAAACGCCGTTTGTGTTATGGCGTTTGTTTTTGGAATGGTTCAATGGTTATGAGGTTTGGTATTCCGAGACCGGGCTTAGATACGTGAAATACACGGTCAAGGGAAAGTAGGGCTTGCAGTCTGTCGCGGATTGCCCCGACAGAAAAGGAGTTCAAAAATGGAAATCTTCGGATTCGTAATGTTTCGCAAACCTAAAGCACCGCGTTATCAGTACGAGATTTATGAACGCGACATTAGCGGAGTTGTATGGGATTTGATCGCAAAAGGTATAGCATCTACTCAAGATTCAGCGAGGGCGCAAGCTCTGGACGCTGCATCTTTTCATGTGCGGAACCTTCAAATATCGACGACCGTTTATATCCGTGACATTCGCAACAATTATTTTCCAGTTGATATATTCGATGTGGATTTTTGTCTTGAAGTTCAAGTAGTAATTTCACGTAAGTAAACCCTAAGAAGTTAAACCGTCGGGGCATTCCTCGGCAGATTGTGAGGAATCAAATGAGAGTCGAGGTTTTGAATGTTCGTCAATCTGGTAAGTCCTTTAACGTTGCACACGTCCTATTGCATGGACGGGTTGGTAGTTGCCTTGCCGCTCCTGATGTTGTTGTACCGGGAGAATATGAGTTGAAAAGTACGCTGCGGCTTAATGCGGGTCGTTGGGAGTCGCTTATCAGGGTAGAACGCATCAAGTAATAGTAGTTTTGTAGTTGCTGCAAACCGGGTCGCGCAATACGACCTGGACATACGAAATTGAACAGTGGATGAAACGTAGATAACAGCAATGTTTTCTTGTTCTATTTCGGATGCTATATGCCGCTCTGTGCCACTTACAACGCGTCGAATCAGGTCTTGATAGTCACGCCGCCACCGGCTGACATGAGTACCTGCGCGCTTCTTATTCCAACTGTTGGCGACTCGGTGAATGACCCTTTTCACCTGGACGCTGCAGATGGTCTAGCGATTGCTTCCGCAATCGTTCTTGTTTGGGGTACGGGCTTTGCCGCTCGTGCTCTGATTCGTGTTCTCAAAAATTGAAAGGTAATGATCATGAATAAGTCTTTGGTTGCTCTGGGAATGGCTGTTATGTCGTTGGGTGCCTCTGCGGCTGTCGTTATTACGCCGATCACTGACGTGCTGGCTGACGTCGCTACGGTGGGTGCTGCTGTCTTTGGCGTGTATGTGGCCATCAAGGCGGTTAAGTTTGTTCGTCGCGCTCTGTAAGCGCTACGTCAGCAGGGCGGCGGCTTCACGGCTGCCGTCCGAGATTATCGGGGGTGGGTGATGGGTCTGTATGTCGTAATTGCTTTGTTGGGGGCCACATGGTTAATTTTCAGCGCGTAGTGCGTTCTGGCCTTTGGTTTTTCGTTGGGGTTTTCATATCCGCTTGGGCTGTCTTTGCTCATGCGGACACGATACCGGCAACAAGCGGGACGGCTGCTGATCGGATCATGTACTCAGCTAACTATAAGTGGTATCCGACACTTTTTGGTGCATGTTCACAGGGCTACGCTCTATACCCGGGGTTCGTTGTCGGTGCGATGGAGGACAACGGATTGTCCGGCACTTCTCGCTGTTATTCAGCGGGTCCGCCGTCGTCATCATATGCAATTAGCTTTTCTTTCACTGTGCCTGTGGCAATGCATTGTTATGCGGCGGGTGGTGCTGACGGGAGTTCGTGTAGTAGTTATAGTTGTCCAGCAAATGCAAATTGGACGGTGAGCGGTTCGATGTGCACGCGTCCAGATTGTGTCTCGCCGGAAGTGCGGGATTCAGCAACTGGGTTATGTGTTTCACCGTGTCCGGCTGCGGGTTCGTATGGCTCGGGGGGTGCGGCGAAAGATACGACGATGACCGGGAGCGGAGGTATGCCGAATTCGTTATGTATTGCTGGATGCTCGTATTCGGTAGGCGGTTTAGGGGTGGGGATGGGTACGGGCGCGTCGGCGTCTTGGGCTGTCGGCGTGGGTTCGTCTTTGGGTTCGACGTGTACCGGCAATACGCCGGCATCGGTGGTTCCTCCGGATGATCCGAAAACGAAATGTGTGCAAGCCGGGCAAGCGTTCGGAACGGTAAACGGGCAAGTCGTATGCGTTCCGGCTTCTAGTGTCAGCAGTCAAAAAACCACTACGCAAACGCCGGGTAGCAATTCAACGACTCCCGCGTCAACGACGAATGTGACTAATACTACCAGTTGTACGGGTCAGGGTGCTTGCACCACGACGACCACAACGACTACGACGAGCGGAGGAAGTGGACCGGGGGGTACAGGCCCGGGGTCGACAACTAAAGCGGATACGGTGGCCACTACAGACCCGAAGTCAACGTTCTGTTCGGAAAATCCGAGCTCGCCTATGTGTAAAGATTCAAGTTTTGCCGGGTCGTGTGCAGAGGGTGCCGCTCCAGCCTGTACGGGTGATGCCGTGCAAAGCGCACACGCGGCAGCAGCTTGGCAAAACAAGAGCGATGTGG
>JAPUDW010000055.1 GCA_027492915.1 Bacteroidota bacterium
CCACACCTGTCGGGCCGAGGAACAAGAATGTGCCTACCGGACGGTTGGGATCTTGCAAACCGGCACGGCTGCGGCGCACGGCGGCAGATACCGCACGTACAGCGTCATCCTGCCCGATCACACGGTTGTGCAAGCGTTCTTCCATATGCAGCAGCTTTTGGATCTCGCCTTCGAGTAAACGATTGACCGGAATGCCTGTCCAGCGCGAGATGACACCCGCGATTTCATCGGCATCCACTTCTTCCTTGAGCATCAAGCCATTGGCCTGTAACTCACGCAAGTTTTCCTCGCGCCCTGCAAGCTGCTGGTCGAGGTCGCGCAGGGTGCCGTAGCGCAAACGAGCGGCGGATTCGAGGTCGCTGCGGCGTTCGGCCTGTTCAAGCTGGATCTTAGCCTCGTCAATTTGCGTTTTGATGTCGCGAATCGACTGTATAGCTTCCTTCTCGGTTTGCCAGCGCGCACTCAGGCCACTGTTTTCCTCGCGCAGATTGGCGATTTCACCCTCGATGGTTTCGAGGCGCTGCTGGCTGGCCTTATCGCGTTCTTTCTTCAGCGCTTCACGCTCGATCTCAAGCTGCATGATGTGGCGTTCGACGGTTTCCAACGCCAGCGGCTTGCTATCAATTTCCATCTTGAGCCGCGCGGCAGCTTCGTCGATCAGGTCAATCGCCTTGTCGGGCAGTTGACGGTCGGCGATATAGCGGTCACTGAGGGTCGCGGCGGCGATCACGGCGCTGTCCTGAATGCGGACACCATGATGTACCTCGTAGCGTTCCTTCAACCCGCGCAGGATGCTAATCGTATCCTCGACACTCGGCTCATCCACAAATACCGGTTGGAAGCGGCGTTCGAGCGCGGCATCTTTCTCGATGTACTTGCGATATTCATCCAGCGTAGTTGCACCCACGCAGCGCAGTTCACCCCGCGCCAGCATCGGCTTGAGCATGTTGCCCGCGTCCATCGCGCCTTCGGCAGCACCCGCGCCGACGATGGTATGCAGCTCATCCAAAAACAGGATGACCTTGCCATCGCTGTCGGTGACTTCTTTCAGCACGGCCTTGAGGCGTTCCTCAAACTCGCCGCGGAACTTGGCACCCGCGACCAGCGAACCCATATCCAGCGCCACGACCTGCTTATCGCGCAAGCCTTCCGGCACATCGCCGTTGACGATGCGCTGCGCCAAACCTTCGACGATGGCGGTTTTACCGACACCGGCCTCACCGATCAACACCGGATTGTTTTTGCTGCGGCGGCTGATGACCTGCACCACGCGCCGGATTTCCTCATCACGCCCGATAACCGGATCGAGCTTACCTTGTCGGGCGGCAGCCGTCAGGTCGCGACCATACTTTTCGAGGCTCTTATACGTGCCTTCAGGACTCTGGCTGGTGACACGCTGCCCACCACGAATAGCGGCCAGCGCCTTCAACACGGCATCATGGGTGACGCCGTGGCGTTCGAGCAAGCCGCGCAGTGTCTTATCCTCGCCGACTGCCAGCAGCACATGCTCGGTGCTGACGTAATCGTCGTGCATCTTCTTGGCTTCGGCTTCGGCCTTATTTAACACCTGCACCGTATCGCGGCTAAGTGTCGGGTCAACATTGCTGCCGGACACGCGCGGTCGGTTCTGGAGCATAGTCTCCAGTTCTTGTTGCAAGTTAGCCGGTCGCCCACCGATTTTGGCGACGACTTCCGGCACCACACCCTCACTCTGCTGCATGAGCGCCGTCAGAATGTGGAGTGGTTCAATCTGGCTGTGACCAAATTCATTCGCAAGCGCTTGAGCGCCCACAAGCGCTTCTTGCGCCTTATTTGTATATCGTTTTAAATCCATATGGTAATTCCCCCGTATTCGCAGTATACATTCAGTTTAAGTTGAGGGTGTATGAGGAATGTTAGAGAAGCATCAGAGCCGTATTTGCAACGCACTTTCTCAATGGTTTATTCGCATCAAGGACTGAATAGGCAGGCTTATTTTGAGTGAACCTTTAGCAATCGGCGTGGATATTGGCGGGACGAAAATTGCTTACGGATTGGTTGACAGGATAGGGCAGGTACACGCCACCCACCGCTTGCCCACCTTACCCGAAGAAGGCACAGAAGCGGTAATCGACCGCATCACGCAGGGAATCGAGCATATGCTGACATTGAGCGATGCACCGATTGTGGGCATCGGTATGGGGTCGCCGGGGCAGATCAACCCGCATACCGGCGTAGTCTACCTCGCGACTAATCTGGCATGGCGCAACGTTGAATTGGTGCAGGGGGTAAAGCAGCGGCTTTCGCGGGACATTCCGGTATGGCTGAACAACGACGCGAACGCCTCGGCGATGGGCGAGATGTTGTTCGGCGCGGCGCGGGGCTGCACCGACTTCCTCATTCTGACGGTTGGGACGGGGTTGGGTGGGGCCGCGATTAGTGACGGCAAGCTGCTGTTAGGTGGTAAGTTCGTAGCGATGGAAGTTGGGCATATTCCGGTGATGCCGAACGGGCGTTTATGTGTGTGCGGTTCACTCGGCTGCCCGGAAATGTACGCATCCGGCACAGGCATGATGGCGGGTTTACAAGAACATCTACCGCATTACCCGTTTAGCGTGCTGGCGAATAAAGAAGGCATTACAACCGAGGATATTCTAAGAGCGGCACGGGAAGGCGACCCGCTCGGCTCACTGCTAGTTGATGAGATCGTCAGCGGCTTGCTTGCGGTGACGGTTCCGGTGATCGGCCTGTTCGACCCGCTGCGGGTGGTGGTGGGCGGTGGGTTGGCGCTGGCAGCGTGGGACTTGTTAGGCGACAGGATAACTACACGGCTGCACGAGGCCTTAGCCCAAACGGTATTTGACGATGTACCGGTGGTCAAGTCCGAGGTGTCATCCAGCGCGGTTGGGGCGGCGAGTTTGGTGTGGTACGAGCTGGATAATGAGAAATTTTAACGCAAAGACACAATGGCTCAAAGGCACAGAGAACGATTTTGAATCGCAGAGATGCAGCGATTTTTAACGCAAAGACGCTAAGGCACAAGGACGCAGAGAGTTACAGAGATTGGTTCAAAGTGCATGTGCAAAATTGGCGGAAAATGCAGTTTATCTGCCGAAATGGCAGGTGGGAAGCTCCCGTGTATCCGCCGAATTGTCATTTTGTGGTGGCGGGAAGCTCGGCTAGATCCGCTGAGTTTGCGCCATTTCAGCGGATAGCTCCCGTAAGGCCGCCGCCGGTGCCGAATCGGCGGATGTGAGGGAGAATGCCGCCCCACAAGGGGACTATAAGGGTTGTCCGCAAATGAGGAAGATTTCCAAAAGAT
>JAPUDW010000056.1 GCA_027492915.1 Bacteroidota bacterium
TTTTGGGTTACCAAAATGTACCTCTAACGCGCCGAGTTTACCAACCATTTTGAGGGAGCAGTATTGTTAAAACGGTTGGGGGATGGTTAGGATTTGGTTTGAGGGGTGGGAAATTAGGTGATAAATCTCAAAATTTTCTCAACATCGTATCCGTGCTGTTTGAGGGTGAGCAGTGCCTGTGAACGAATAAGCACAAATTGATCGTAGGCTTCGATCAGAGCATCCAATTCAGCTTGATTAGCTGCCGTTAATGCACCTTGCTTACCCAAAGCAGTTAGTTCACGTAAGCGCGTATCTTGAGGCAATGCAAAGTTTTGGTGGACTATGCCCCACAATTCATTGTCAGACAGATTGGGAATTTGGTCAAAAGTAGGCATAGATAGATTATATTCTAAATATGAGATTGCAGTGTGGTTTGGTGGCGCGGACGCGATGTATCGCGTCCCTACAAATACGTGTTTGCCCGTTATTGAGTTTGGAAGATAGCAATTACCCCAATAAGGGCGAGAGATTAACTTTCTCGCCCCATGTAAAAACAGATTACTGCCCTGCGTTAAGCGTGTCGGTGAGGGCGGTGAGCAGGTCGTGGTCGGCGGTGTCCTGCGAGAGTTCCCAGATCATCACGCCGCCGAGGTTATTGTCATTGGCATACTGAGCTTTCAGCGCGAGAGACTGCGGATCGTCGTAGCTGATCATCATGCCGGTTTTGTCGTTGTAGAGCCACGGCACTTTGGCAGCATCATCCCAATGGTAAGTCATAAGCGGAATCCAGAATTCATCAAGGTTATTGTACTCGAACACGGCTTCGCCATACGTGCCGTTGGGTAGATCATTGAAGGGTTGGAATAGGCCGCCATCGGTCGCGGGAACTTCATTCCAACCTTTGCCGTAGAAGGGGACACCCATAACAACTTTATCGGCGGGAACACCAGCAGAGAGATAGGCCTGTAAGCTGGCATCAACCGTTACGTTGGGCGTGGCGGAAGTTTCCGAGGCATACAACGGCGCGTTGAAATCGGTGGTGGGCGACCATGCACCAGCAAAGTCGTAGGTCATGACGTTGATCCAATCGAGCTGTTCGGCAGCAGCGACCCAATCAACCCCTTCGATGGCGCTTTTGCCAGCACCGGCGGCGATGGTGAGCAGGTAGTGCTTGCCGCCGTCGGCTTCGCCCTGCGCGTTGAGCTGATTGCGAAGTTCGGTGAGCAGCAGAATGAAGTTATCCACATCTTCCGGTCGTTCGATGTTACTTGGCTCACCACCGCCGGTCGGGTATTCCCAGTCGATGTCGAGGCCGTCAAAGCCGTACTGCTTCATAAAGGCAACGCAGGAGGCAGCGAACTTCTGACGGGATTCTTCGGTAAGGGCGACATCCGAGAAGTTCTTTGACCATGTCCAACCGCCGATGGAGATGAGCGTTTGGAGGTGTGGATATTTCTCTTTGAGGATATTTAGCTGGTTAAAGTTGCCGAGCAAACCATCCCCTTCGGTTTCACCTTCATAGGGAATTTGCGTATCAGCCCAAGCATCACCGATGAGGCATTCCCCTTCTTTGCTGACGTTGGCGAAGGCGTAGTTGATGTGCGTAACAAGGTCGGCGGGAATATCCGTCACCTTATAGGCACGTTCGTAAATGCCCCATGAAATAAAGTAGGCAATCACCCGCTTGGGGGCGGCATCCTGTGCGGCGACCGTGAGTCCGAGCAGCGAGAATGTGAGTACGGAGAAGAGAAGTAAACGGCGCAACATAATAAGCTCCTTTATGTATTTTGAAATGTATTCTACCGCAGAAAATTTTTAACCGCAGAGGCGCGGAGAACACGGAGGAAGGCAGAGAAAAGACAAAGAGATTTAACCACAGCCCTAAAGGAGGCTTCGCACAGACACAGAGAGGGAGGAGAAAGACAGAGAAAGGATTGAACCGCCATCCCACAGGAGGCTTCGCAGAGGCGTAAAGAACGCGGAGAAAAGGCAGAGAGGGTTTACCAGAATGGTGGGCATGAGGCACAATGCGGCGGTGAAATGCACAGTTTGAGAAGGTGATGTAACTTTGGGGCGAGTAAAGCAAATTATCCGGCGACCGATGTTCCTGCTGGCGCTGATTCTGGTGCTGGCGGCAGTGCCACGGCTGGTGAATTTAGAACGTGTGCCAGTGGGCAGCGATGGCGATGTAGCTTGGTACGGGATTAACGCGCTGGATTGGGTTGACCGCGGCGTGTGGCCGTATTACATCCGCGAACTGTACGGCACCGAACCATTGTCGATTTACGGCATCGGCGCGGCGATTCCGTTCGTGGGCATTAATCAAACAACGGCACGGTTAGCGAGCGCGGTGTGGAATGTGCTGGGCGTGGGGCTGCTGTATGCGGCGGCGTATTGGCTGCTGGCAGACGCGGACAAACGGCTGCGGGTACGGGCGGGTTTGCTGGCGGCGCTGGCGGGAGCGTTGAGTTTACACACTATCCACATCAGTCGATTGGGATTACCTGCGCCGTATATTCCAACGGTAGTGGCACTGCTGATCGCGTGTACGGCATGGGCGCGGGCGAAGGGCGGCTGGTGGCGGTGGGCGCTGGCGGGGGGTGCGCTGGCACTGACGCAGTATATTTATATCGCGGCGCGGGTGCTGCCGCTGGCGGTGATCGTGTGGTTTTTGCATGATGCCATGCTCAACCATGAGGGATTTAAGACAAGGTGGCGGGGGTGGCTGGTGATGGCCTTCGTGGCGCTGCTGTTGGTCAGAACAAATTTCTACAAGTATTTGACGATTCCGCGCGCGTTCTTCGGGCGGGCGGAATCTGCGACCCCGTTTAGCGGCGCGTTCATCTGGACGTTCGATACCAGCCAGTACGGCGGGCCGTTGGGGTTGGCGTGGGTGAAGCTGGTGCGGAACTTCCGCGCGGTGGGGATCACATGGCAGTCGGGGCCGTATACATCGGGGTTAGAGCAGCCGATCCTGACACCGGTGTTTTTCGTTGGCTTCTTGCTGGCGCTGTGGCTGCTGCTACGCCAGCCGCGCCGGATTGTGGGGGCGTGGTTGTGGCTGCCGCTGCCCTTGGTGCTGCTGCCGGACATCCTGACGAGCGCGACGACGCAGCCGCACGCGATGCGCCAAATTGATATGCTGACGTTCGTGTTCCTGCTGGCAGGGGTTGGGCTGGCGTACGGGTGGGCGTGGATGTTAGGAAACCCTCACCCCCCAACCCCCTCTCCCTCATGGCGAGGGGGAGAGAAGGGAGTCAATCATCCGGCGAATTCAAAGTTCGATCCACTCAATCAACAGGAAGAAAAAGCGGAAAGGTCTGAGACCTTTCCCTACGAGGGGAAGAAGGATGGGGGAAATGGAAACCCCTCCCATAGCCCCTCCCCGCTTCGCAGAGAGGGGAATAAAGCGAGAGGTTATATAACAGCGTTTTTGGTGGGGATGGCGGCGGTGGCGATTGCGGTAACATCGGGGTGGGAAGTGTGGCGGTATCTGGTGGTGCAGCCGCCGGAGCAGTACGCGAACCCTGAAACAAGCTGGCGCAACGACCAAGCCTCGCTCGACATCAGCCGCGAAATCACGGCACATCCTGATAAGGCGTATCTCATTCCGTATACCGAGTGGGAACGCTCGACAATTAGTTGGATGACGGCGGGGGTGTTTCGGGATCGGGGCAGCGCGATAACGAACAAGGGTGTGCTACAGGTTGATGACCCACCGGAACAGATAACCATTTTGCAGGCGGCTGACCCAAGACGGGTGCGCTGGGACGGCACGACGGCGCAGGTGGATGACCGTTTGTGGGTGCTGCTGGACAAAGGGCGAACGCTGCTGCTGCCGCCGCTAACTACCGAGCAGGTGAGCATGTTGGACGAGGCACAGGCTAACGTGGCGGGTGAAATGCTGGTGGATTTGAGCGGACAAAACATCGCCGCGTTTTATGATCTGCAAACACCGAACGGCTTATTTGATACGCGGCCTGTGGTGGAGAACATGGCGGATGCCAGCTTCGGCGGGGAGATGCGGCTGAACGGGTACAGCGTGGCAAGTGCTGATCTGGAGGCGGGACAGCCGTTCTTCGTGACGCTGTATTGGACGACGACACAACCGCCGAGCGAGGATTACGAGATTTTCGTGCAGTTGTGGAACGATGAGGGGGAAGCGGTGGCGCAGTGGCAGAATGTGCCGTTCGGGGCGATGTACCGGACGCGCATCTGGCAGGGCGATGAGATGCTGGCGACACATCATTGGCTGGAACTGCCGGAGGATGCACCAATTGGACGTTACCGACTGGTGGCGGGGGTATACCGCACGTTGAAGGGTGAACGGCTGAAGGTGGACGAGGGCAGCAGCGCCGACCCCGCAAACAATGTGGCGATTTTGGGCAACCTGCGCGTGCCGCTGGTGGGGTTGGTCGAGCCAGTCGAGCCGCCATCACAGGTGATTACGTTGGGCGACACGCTGGAAGTGGCGGGATTAGAAATTGCGGTTGATGGTGAACCCTCACCCCCTGCTACGCAGCCTCTCCCTCAGGGCGAGGGGAATACAATGACTCTAAAAGCAGGGGAAACGATCAACCTGAAGTTGTTGTGGGGGGCGTTGCAAGCGCCGCCGGTGGATTACACGCTGTTCCTGCATCTGACTCCGGTGGGCGGGACGCAGCCAAGCGCACAGGTTGACCGACTGATACGACCAGATTACCCGACCGGTGTGTGGCGCGTGGGCGACCGAATTAACGACGCGCTGGATTTCGTGCTGCCAGCAGATTTGGCGGCGGGTCAGTACGAGCTATGGTTGGGTGTCTATTATTGGCAGACGGGGGAACGATTGGCGATCCAAACGCGCGGTGATGGTGACGTGACGGCTGACCAACGGCTGCGGCTGGCGGGGGTGTCGGTGGAGTGAGGGACTATGAGCGAATCTGATAACATCAAATCGCCGCTTAATGAAAGTCAGCGTGAGATACTCCAGAGAGCTAGAGAACTTAGACCAACTGAGCCGCCCCAACCCTGGGGAAGTCGGAAAATCATTTCGGCTTCCGGTGTGTTAGCTGCGGGTTGGGATCAAGCAGGAAAAATCCTTTTAGTTTCAATGGATGGTTATAGTTTAAGTGATCCGAACACCGGCGAAAGACTAGTCAGAGACAGAGATCGCGGAAAAACATATGCCGCGATGGTGTTTAACAATTTGCGTTTTCAAAGTCCTGAAACGCAAGAATTGATTGACATTTTTGGAATAAATGGCGGTGATGGCATCCATCGAACGCAAGATGGATGGACGCTTAAGAAGATTTATCCTTGGTGGCCTGAAGAAGCAGTTATTCTACAACCACCTTTTATATCCAGTGCGGGTAATTATCCTTTGATTGATAATGCTTATTTGATAAAGCTCATTCGATTAGATGGTTGGCTAAAGTGCGGCTTTTCGCCTTCCGGTCAGCATTTCATGATTGTAGGTTCAGCAGGCGCGGAAGTTTTTTCACGATGATTGACGAAGACGGTATGAACGGCAATTTATAAGTTTGGCGCAGTGTTTTACAATCATGCGCTACTTCATTCTTTCAGTGTTTGCAACGCACCTAATGTGTGTGAAAGAAATACACGGACGAGGCACGCCTCGTCCCTACTTATGATTTGTTAAAAAGTCTCAAAGTCTTTTACTCGGATTCCATCCCATTGGGGCTCGGTCAAATTAGCAAAAGGGTGTGCAGGGGAAATGGCATTTTACTACGATCAACCGTCTCGTACCTTCAGCGAATACCTGTTGGTTCCCGGCTATTCATCGGCAGAATGTATACCGGCAAATGTGACATTGAAAACGCCGCTGGTTAAGTTCAAAAAGGGTGAAACGCCGGCGCTGTCATTGAATGTGCCGATGGTATCCGCAGTCATGCAGTCGGTATCTGACGACAAAATGGCGATTGCGCTGGCACGCGAAGGCGGCGTTTCGTTCATCTTCGCCTCGCAATCCATCGAGAAGCAGGCCGAGATGGTACGGCGGGTGAAAAGCTATAAGGCGGGTTTTGTCATCACCGACTCGGCGGTTCATGCCAACCACACCTTAGCGGACATCCTGCGACTGAAGGAAAAGACCGGACACTCGACAGTCGCCGTGACCGAGGATGGCACATCAACGGGCAAGCTGATCGGCATCATCACCAGCCGCGATTACCGCGTCAGCCGGATGGACAAAGACACCAAAGTATCGAGCTTCATGACGCCGCTGGATAAGATCATCTACGGCAAAGATGGCATCAGCTTGAGCGAAGCCAATGATATGATCTGGGAACACAAAATCAATGCGCTGCCGATCATTGATGACCATCAGCGGTTGGTATCGTTCGTGTTCCGTAAGGACTATGACACGCACAAAGAAAATGTCAACGAGCTGCTGGATGACTCCAAGCGTTATATTGTCGGCGCGGGCATCAACACACGGGATTACGAACAGCGGATTCCGGCGCTGGTCGAGGCTGGCGTTGATGTGTTGTGCATCGACTCGTCGGAAGGCTTTTCGGAATGGCAGAAGCGCACGCTGGCGTTCGTGCGCGAAAAATACGGCGACAAGGTGAAGATCGGCGCGGGGAACATTGTGGATCGTGAGGGCTTCCGCTTCCTCGCGGATGCGGGCGCGGACTTTATCAAAGTGGGCATCGGCGGCGGGGCGATCTGCATCACCCGCGAGGCGAAGGGCATCGGGCGCGGTCAAGCCACGGCGGTGATCGAAGTTGCCAAGGCGCGTGACGAATACTTTGCGGAAACCGGCGTGTATGTGCCGATATGTTCGGATGGTGGCATCGTCCACGATTATCACCTGACGCTGGCACTAGCGATGGGCAGCGACTTTTGCATGTTGGGGCGGTACTTCGCACGATTTGATGAAAGCCCTTCGAATAAAGTGGTCGTCAACGGCAATTACATGAAGGAATACTGGGGCGAAGGCAGCGCCCGTGCGCGTAACTGGCAGCGCTACGATTCGGGTGGCGAATCAAAACTCTCGTTCGAGGAAGGCGTGGACTCGTATGTGCCGTATGCAGGCAGCCTGCGCGATAACCTCGCCATCAGCTTGAGCAAGGTGAAGTCGGCGATGTGCAACTGCGGCAGCCTGACCATTCCGCACCTGCAACAGAATGCGCGGCTGACACTGGTGTCGTCGGTCAGCATTGTGGAAGGTGGGGCGCATGATGTGCTGGTGCGCGATCAGCAGGTGAGCGCGAGTTCGTAAGCGTGGAAGAATAGAGTTACCTCACCCCTCGTTCCCCTCTCCAATTTTCTGAGTACAGCTTGGAGAGGGGATGAAAAACGGAACGGTCTGAGAGCATGTTCAAAAGCCGCTGCCGCTGCATATTGTTCGGAAACGGAACGGTCTGAGACCGTTCCCTACAAGAAGAAATGTTTGTGTTTGGTGGCACGGAGGAGGCGTGCCTCCTCCCTACAGATTAGCCAATTGCCTCTTTTAAACGCGCGATGAGACCGTTCCCTACAAAAAGATGATGGTTGTGGTGGGTGATTGCGGAGAGCGCAAGCCTTGCGCCCCTACGGATTAACCAATCGCCCCATTTAACATGTGCTGAGGGGTTTTAAAACGTCTCAATCTCTTACATCCCGAAGGCTTTGACACGCGGCCACAGCACCCACACCAGTGCCAGCGCCGCGACCAGCTCAACCAGCCGCCCAACAGGATGCAGCGCGGGCAAGTCGGGTATCCAATTGCTAGCAAGTATCAGCACGACACCGGCATTCATCAGCACAAAACCGACCCAACCAAGGCGCGTATTGCCGTGGCGCGGTTCGTGGGTGTGGCGCGGCAAAATCCAATAGGCAACACCGAGCGCAAACTGCATCAGCCAGCCGAACACCATCAACTCGATATGTGAGCCAAGCAGTAACCAAAAACGCGGGTCTAATAAACCGCCTTTCGTTGACAGCAGCAGCATACCGAGCGTCACACCGATGCCAAGTTGAAGTAAGGCGGCGCGAACCATCCACACCGTTAAGCGCGGCATGTCAGCGTTCCTTGACGCGCGGCCAAACCGCGATGATAAACAACCACACGGCAATAAATTGCAGCACGGCGGCAATAGGAAGTAGTGCGCCGATACTCAGCGGCTCGCCCACCACCCGCAGCAGCAATCCCCCGTTCAACAGCGCGAAGATTGCCCAGCCCACGCGCTCATCCCCGCGCGGCTTTTCCTTCGAGTATTTGGGGAACATCCAGTAAGCCACACCAAATATCAGTTGGGTAATCCAACCGACCACCAGCAGATGGAGGTAGGTGGGGTTCAGGATGAGAATGGATGTCGGCAAGTTCAAGAGGCTGCGGGCGGTGATGAGAAAACCCATCAAAAGTCCGATGACAAAATGTACCATCGCGGCTTTAATGAAGTAACGGGTGATGGTTGGCATAATTCCTAATAACCGTGGGGCGGCACTTTACCGCCCCAATAAATAACCTGTGATTAGTGACCTGAACCTGCGGTCAGTGTACCATTAAAAATATCCGGTTGGTCGTCACCTTCAGCATACAAGTAACCTGCCAAACCACGTTCCAGCCGTGCCAGTGCGTGATCGACGAGGATGTAGCGACCGGGGACTTCTAGCCCGAACTCAACCATCGTCGCGCCACCGGGGGCAACAGTCGTGGTTTGGACATCGGTGGCAGGGTTCGAGGTCAATGATGCCTGATTGTAAACCCTATCGAAGATTTCGCCGATAACATGGAAAGAACTGGTGGCATTCGGCCCGCCGACACCGAAGAAAATGCGGACGGTATCACCGACATTGGCACGAAGGGCGTTTTCATCGGCAGCGAGGGCGTTGGATGCGCCGTTAAAGACATAGTATTCGGGGTCTTCGTTCAGCATCTTCTCATGGTCGAAATCGACATTGCCGGTCGTACCGAAAGGCTGCGAGGTGTAAATTTCGCCCTGCATTACGTAGAACTCTTTGTCAACGAGAGGCAGGCCACCCTCTGGCTCGACCAAGATCAGGCCGTACATGCCGCTGGCAATATGGTGGGCGACGCTGGGTGTGGCACAGTGATAGACGTAGAGGCCGGGGTTCAGCGCTTTGAAGGTGAACATGGTTTCTTCACCAGGTTTGGTCTGGGTAAAGACCGCACCACCACCGGGGCCAGTGACGGCGTGAAGATCAATCGAGTGCAAGAAGGTGCTGCTCAAGTCGTTCTTGAGATGCAGTTCGACGGTATCGCCGACGCGAACGCGCAGCATGGGGCCGGGGACAGTATCGTTGAAGGTAAAGTAGGTGTAGGTTGTGCCATCCGCCAGCAAGCCGGAAACTTCTTTTGCAACGAGGTCAACGCGAACGTTGGTGGCGTCACGGTCGCCGATGGGCGCAGGCAGATCCGCCGGATGGTGAACAATCGACACGGCATCTGGATTAGCGGGGCCAGCAGTGGGTACGGCGGCTGCCATATTCATCGGTTGTTCGGCGCTTTGTACGTATTCCGCAGGGGCTTCACCCGTGATCGTGAGTGTGCCAAACATGCCGACTTGCAAGTGACCGGGGGTAGCGCAGTAGTATTTGAAGCTGCCGGGTTTATCCGCAACAAAGGTGATAGTGGCGGTCTGGTCTTTGGCGGTCAATAGGCCAGTGGTGGCATTAAATTCATCAATGGTCAGGTCGTGCTGGATGGCATCAGCATTGATGACGGTGATCGTAACGGTATCCCCAACTTTAGCGGTGAGTTCAGGGTTCAGAATACCATCAATTTCACCACCGACCCCCAAAAAGGCCATCGGTGGGTTGCTCTGCCCCAGAATAGCTTTGAGTGTGTATTCGACGGTTGTACCGGTTTGGGCATTACTGGTATTCGGCACAAACTGGATGGAGATGGGCATAAGCAGCGCGACTGTGACGGTGGTCACAAAAAGCAAAATTGCTGCCCATGCATTCGGATTAAAGGGCTTACGAGTCATGATATAACCTTTCGTGTGAAAGAGTCTGCGAGACAAACTTGATAAGGAATTTCGATAGCCGTATGGGGGCAAAGGGTTTCACAATGGGCACAGTAAATGCAGCTTTGAGGTCGAACCAGCGCCGCTTTTCCACCTCGCCGTTCAAGCGCGTGGGTGGGGCATTGGGCGACACACGCACCACAACCGACACACTGGTCGAGATGGATGATGGGCAGCCATTGGTCATTATTGTTCATGCTTACAGCCTTAGCGTTCCCTATGGGTTATCTACAGCATAAGGCGCTTGGGAGGGGTTGTCCTTGATTTAAATCAAGTCCATTAACGGATGGGGTTTCAGAGAGCGGCGAGGGTGCGAAGCAGCTTTTCATCCTCGACAATGATACGGTGACGGTCGAAACGAATGGCCTGTGCTTGTTCAAGCGAACGCAAGGCGCGGCTGATGGTTTCCGGCTGGGTGGCGAGGTGGGCGGCGATGTTGGCGCGGGTGACACCAGGGCCGCTGAGTGCGGGGTCTTCTAGCTGTTTGAGCAGAAAACGTGCAAGGCGGATGGTGACAGAGTAAAGCGCCAAATCTTCGAGCTGGCCTACAAGGTTCCGCACCCGTGCAGCCAGCAGTTTAATCACTTTCAGGGCGAGTGTTTTATCTTGCAGCAGATGACTAAGCGCTTCGGCAGGCAGCAGCCAGATAACGGCTTCGGTTAATGTGCCGGCGTTGGCAGGGTTACCGCCGCCGTCAAATGCCGCGACATCATTAAAGGTGTTGCCGGGGCCAAGCAGGTGCATGATATGCTCCTCGCCTTCGGGATTAACCTTGTAGATTTTGACACGGCCTTGCTCGATCATCCACATGCCGCGCGAAGAGTCATGTTCAAGGAAGATAGTTTCGTCAGCCTGATAGGTAAAGCGCTGGCACCGGGCAGCAAGCCAGTGTAGCTGGTCATCTGAAAGTGTCTCGAAGTACACCCATGAACGCAAATAATCGGTGAGTGTATCGCGCGCGAGGACTGTCATTGTTATCCCTGAAGCGTCCCGACCGCGAGACACACCCATCCGGCGAGGAAGGCGAGGCCGCCGAGTGGCGTGATCGCCCCCAACCAGCGTTTACCCGTCAGGCTGAGGATGTACAGGCTGCCCGCAAACAAGATGATGCCGAGCAGGAATAACCAGCCGGCCAGCGGGATTAAGGACGAGGTAAAGTCGCGGCTGGCGAAGGCCACACCCAAGATCGCCAGCGTGTGATAGAAGTGGTACTGCACGCCGGTTTTGAAGTTGGCTTCGAGGCGCGGTTTATCGCTGAAATAGGCAGCGAGGCTGTGGGCAGCAAAGGCACCGAGCGCCACGCCCAAAAAGCCATTAATGGCGGCAATGATGATGAAAGTCGAGGTCATAACGTGTGTATCCAGTGTGTTAAGCGTCAGATTGGCGTTGAGTATAACGGAAAAGGCTGTGCTAGGGTTATGCTATCTGCTCAAAGGGGACTAAGAATGTTCAAGCGTTATCTTATTTTATTGATGCTGTTGGCAGCATCGGTGGTCGGTGTACAGGCGCAGGAAACCCCAATTGCACCTATCATCGCGGTTGACCGTGGCAATATTTACACGATCAATCCGGTTCATGGTTCTGTTACGCAGCTTACCCATTACGATAAGGATTCTTACAGCGACCTTCCCGGCTGGCAAGATGATCTCGCCCTATCACCGGATGGTCACTGGCTGGCTTACCTGCGAACACCGCCGTTTTTTATTGATGGTTTGCGCGATAACGTGATTGGGAATTATGGTGACACACCCGCCAATATCATGCTGCTTGACCTGACAACCGGCGTAGAAACTATGGTTGCAGGGCAGGAAGCCAATGTCAGCGTCAATCGACCGATTGAGTGGTGGTACCGCCGCGAAGTCCAATGGTCGGCGGATAGTACACGGCTGGCTTATGTCGAGTCTAATTTTGTTCGGGGCGGCCAAGACACCCATGTGATGTTGTTTGACACCCGAACGAGTGAACTGAATATGCTATACGATTCGCCCGAACCGATCTGGCGGATGGCGTGGATGGGTGATCATATTTACGCCGACAATACGGTATTAACCCCCGATGGCACAGTGATCGCACAGTGGTACCCACATGACGGGATGACGATTGAACATTTCATGCACTATCAGGGGCGCGACCTGCTGATTGTGAGCAGTGCTGATGTCGTCCGCAACGAGAACAAGGTATATGTCAGGGATATGCTGACCGGCGAGTTAGGTGTGATCGAGGGGGTTGAAGCCAGCATGAGCGCTGCCCAAGCGGAAGGGTCACTGGCCTTTTTTAAGGACGACAACGACACACGACCGCTTTATGTGGTCAACCCGCTGACGGGCGCGGCTTATCACCCGCCGACAGAAGCGCCGTATGCGGTAAGCTTTACGCATTCGCGGGACGGCAAGCAATTTGCTTATGTGCTAATTAATACGAGTGTGAACATCAGCGATTTGAACGGTCACGATCTGACAGTCGATTTTGCTGCCGATACGGTAATCTGGGGGCATAAACAGTACACCGTTACCGATGCAGATGGTCAGCAAAAGGGTATATTTGAGCCGACAAGTGATTTCGAGAATACCAAGCGCTGTGGCAGCCTGCCAGCGGTGGGTTTGGTGGCGAGTGGCGAAGGGCGCGTCATTGAGGGAAGCACGCCGAACCGCATCCGTACCGAGCCGAATACCGAGGCCAACGTTATCGGGCAAATCCCTGCTGGTGCGACCTTCACAGTTGTGGATGGACAGCAAGGCGTGTGCTCCGGCAGCATCCGCTGGGCGCAGGTGAGTTATGAGAACATCACGGGCTGGACAGCCGAGGGCGCGGATGGGCAGGCATTTCTTGAGGCGGTAAAGTAGTGGCACAATCAGCACTTACACTTAAACTGCTGCCAGCGTTGTTTGGTATTCTCAAGCTGCCACAATCCACGCCGTTTCCCGACTGGCTGCGTGATGTGCCGCTGTACTTCGTGGCACGAACCGAGGACGAGTTTTCGGTCATGTGTCCGCAGGTGGCTATTCCGGCGGGGCTGGATTACAGCGCGGGATGGCACTGCTTGCGCGTTCACGGCGAACTGGCGTTTGACGAAGTAGGCGTGGCGGCGCGGCTCGCACGTCCATTAGCGGATGCGGGGTTAAGCATCTTCGTGGTATCCACCCACGACCGCGATTATGTGTTCGTGGCGCAGGATGATTTAGCAACTGCCCTTTCGATATATAAACAGGTTGGGTTTAATATGGCTCAACATACGCCATAGGCATTGATGTATCTATAAAGCCGTTTAGTAAAGCAGAGTGATAATGCAACGTTACAGCCAAATATTTTTCCTGCTCGCCACTTTATTGCTGACTGTCATGACCGCCAGCGCCCAACAGCCGACGACAACCCCCGGCTGCCCGACGCTGGGCGACCTGCCGACGCGCCTTAAACCGGGGATGTGGGCTAAAACAGTCGCCGGATTCACCATTAACCGGCGTGCCGAGCCGGATTTGCAGAGCGCACGCACCGGACAAATCCCCAATGGTGACATCTTGCGAGTGGCGGACGGCCCGCGCTGCGCCGATGGCTATGTGTGGTGGCTGCTGAATTACGACAGTATGATGGGCTGGTCAGCAGAGGGTGACGCGCAGTCGGGCAAATATTGGCTGGAAAGTATGGGGAAGATTGCCGAACCGGCAGCCGACAGCGACGAGCCAGATGGATGCTTACAACCGCCGGAAATTTACGACCGATTGCAGCTCAACTCGTTCGCGAGTGTCAACCTGCGGACGCTGGCGATGCTTGACCACGCACAAGAACTTTACAGCGCGGGTGGGGGTGTCATCCACCTGCGCGACAGTGTAATGCAGGGCAGCTACAACCCCGGCGCGGTAGAGGCCAGCTTCGGCACGCACGACGGCGGCGGGGCGCTGGATATTTCGGTGCGCGAAATTGGCAGCGGCATCATCTTGGCGGATGAAATTGCACCCCTGCTGCACGCGCTGCGGCTGGCAGGCTTCGCGGCGTATCTGCGAGATGCCAGTGAACTGTACAAAGGCTCACCAATCCACATTCACGCGATTGCGATTGGCGACGCGGAACTTTCCGAGGCGGCACGGGAACAGATCGACGGCACATTCGGCTACCTGCGCGGATTTAATGCCTTACCGCAGGACAGCGGCATCCCCCTGCCCGATACCTCCGGCAAGATGGTGATTTGCGATTGGATGGTGGCGATGGGCTTTGACGACCTGCGTGGGGAATGAATGTGTTTCACCGCAGAGGCACAGAGAAAAACAAGAGAAAGCAAATCGCCATCCCACGGGAGGCTTCGCACAGAACGCCAAGAAATATCACGCTTACTGAGGCCGCCAGCGCGGGGTACGATAGAAACCAGCGAGAGTTGTGAGCGGCTGCGGGGTGCAGGTGGCAGGTGCGGCAAGGCATTCGGCGACATCAAGCTGGTAGATGTGGGTGTCGCTGCCGTTGACAAAGGCCGCGTAAATAATGCTGCGGCTATCGGCTGACCAATCCGGCATGTCGTTCGTAATGAAACTGCCCTCGTACAGCAGCGCCGACTGCTCGGTGGTGCTATCCCACAAGTAGTAGTTCACCTTCTCAATCCCGCCGATATACAGCAGATAACGACCATCCGGCGACCATACCGGATCGGTGGCACTACCCACGCGCAGCGGCGTAATCTCACGGGTGGCAAGGTCAAGGCTGTAAATCTTGGTATTCCAGCGCTCGTCAAGGTCAGAGACAAAGGTAATGCTCTCGCCATCTGGCGCCCACACCGGACTCACATGGGTGCGGTAGTTGTCGGTCACCTGCTCGACACGATCCGTTTGCACATCATAAAGCATCAACTGCGGGTAACCGTTCTGTTCGTTGACGTAAACAATCGTGCGGCCATCCGGCGACCATGTTGGCGCGTACTCGTCTGTGGGGTCGGTGGTCATGCGGCGGGTGTGATTACCGTGTGCATCCGCAAGGTAAATGCTGTAGCTGCCGTCGCGGTCACTGACGTAGGCCACCTGCTGTCCATCCGGCGACCAATCCGGCAAGAAGTCGTTAAACGGGCTGCCGATAACCATACCGGTCAACGAACGGGTGATCTGGCGGTCGAGGTTGAAGCGGTAGATATTCAAATCAGCAAGTTTAAACGAGGCGCTGAACAGCAGTTCGCGCTCCGGTGGCAAGCCGCGCCCCACCGTGACAGCCCCCGCAATAATCATGATACTCACTACGATCAGCCTGAGCATGAGCCGTAACCAGAAGCGCGTCATGGTTGGTGAGGCCGCCAGCGGGGATCGAAGTAGCGTTCGGGGGTAGAGATCAGCAGCTCGGGGGTGCAGTTAGCGGGCTGTTGGATGCAATTCATCACGTCCACTCGAAAGATACCTGAGCGCGTTTCGGAGATAAAGTTCGCGTAAATGATATAACGGCTGTCCGGCGACCAATCAACGGTGGTGCCTATTAAACTCTGTGGTTCAACCAAGGGCAATAGTTTTTCCTCAAGCACATCCCAAAGATAAAAGGTGGGGATGCCGCCCGCATAAAACAGAATATAACGTCCATCGGGTGACCACGAGGCACTCGTTTCTATCGTCGTATTATCGGTGATGCGGCGGATACTTCCGTCAGTCATGTCAAGCGTCAGTAGTTCCCTAGTAGGCGAGTAGCGGTCACTGACAAAGGCAATATAGCGTCCGTCCGGTGACCACGTGGGTTCATCATCATAATTTGTACCATCCATCAAAGGGCGTGTTGTCCCATCACGAATATCATATAGCAACATACGCGAATAAGAGATGTTCTGATTCACATAAACAATCTGCTGACCATCGGGCGACCATACCGGATTGTAATCATCGTATTCCCCATCACTGATGCGACGTATCGAGCGCCCCTGTGAATCCATCAAGTAGATATCATATGAACCACTGCGACTGCTCGTAAATACGATTTGTTCACCGTCCGGCGACCAGTCGGCTTGCTCATCGTCAAACTCGTTACGAGTCAAAGGTACAACAAGGTGACGGGTAAGCGCCATCCTATAAATATCCACGTCATTTCCGCGTATAACACCCGACACCAACACCTCATCCTCCGGTGGCAGCAAGTAACCAATTACCAAAGCCAGACCAATGGCGATGCTGAAACCGAGCAGCATTCGGTTGATTAAGCGAAAGAGAAAGTGTGTCATGGTCTATATGGTCGCCAGCGGGGCGTATCGTAAACGCCGTTCATAGTCGTTAGTGGCCGTGGAAAACAGTTATCCGGTTGTAATAGGCAGTCCTCCACCGCCAGCCATAAAATGTGGTTATTGCTGAAGGTAGTCGATGTCGCGTAAACAATCGCGCGGCTGTCGGGTGTCCATGCCGGGTTGCGGATGTTAAAGGTACGCGGCGCGTATAACAACCGTGACTCTTCACAAACGGCATCCCATAGGTAAATGCCCGATTTACCTTCTAAAGTCGAATACAACAAATACCGTCCATCCGGTGACCAAACGGGGTTTAACTGCACACTGTTCGCATTCACTAAAACCTGTATGTCGCCGGTTTGCGTGTCCAAGGTGTAGACGATGCGATTACCGGGGGAGCGGCGGTCAGAGGTAAAGGCGAGGTGGCGGCTGTCTGGCGACCATGACGGGCTGATGGCATTCGGGTACGGGATGGATACACGGCGCGTCCTGCCCGATTCGAGGTCAGTCAGCAAGATTTCGGTGATCTGGCGGGCGAATTCCTGTCGAGATGTCACGTAAGCAATCGCGTGGCTGTCCGGCGACCAGACGGGGCTAAAATTGTTCTGCGTACTTTCGGTCAGGCGATGAGTGTCGCGCCCATAAGCATCCATCAGATAGATGGTGTACTGCCGCCCCTGCCGGTTGCTGACAAAGGCGATCTGGCTGCCATCAGGCGACCATGCCGGTTGGCTGTCCTCAACAAGGTTACGTGTCAGCGGCGTGGTAATCCGCCTCGCCAGTGCCATGCGGTAAATTTCGGCATCAGCATTATCGAAGCTGGCGGAGAAGATAATCTCGTCCTCGGCGGGCAGCATTCGCCCCACAGCCAGCACCGGCGCCATGACGATTACACAGCCGAACAACACGCGGGTCATCAGTCGCAGCAGTAAGCGCGTCATGGTGCGGTAGGCCGCCAATCCGGCACACTATAATCGCCCAATGCCCCCGACAGCCGTTCAGGGATGCACCACGACGGTTGGCGGATGCACATCACGGCATTTAGACGGTACAAGCTGGACGCGCCGAAGTGATGGGTAAAGGCACTGTACAAGATATAGCGACCATCCGACGACCAGTTTCCCCTACCGAAAATGTTCATGCTGCCGACGGGTAATCGCGTGTTGGTACCGTTCAGCCGGTCGTACAGCGCGAATGAAAAGTTATCGTCGGTCACATACAACAGGTAGCGACCATCTGGCGACCATGCCGGATACTGCTCGTTGTCTTTCCCGCTGGCGACAAGATGCAGCGAACCGTCAGCCAGATTCAAGTTGTACAAATCGGTTTGCCGTAACGCCTCGTCGTAAGTGACAAAGGCAATATGCTCACCATCCGGCGACCATGCGGGGTCTTCGCTGCTGGCGGCGGTTGTTGGCAGCAAAGTAATCTCGCCGCTGGCAACATCCACCATATATAGATCAGCACGCGCGAGCATCCCCATGAATGCAATACGCTGGCTGTCCGGCGACCACGACGGGTGGATGACGGTGCCGTTGCGGTTCACGAGGCGAGTAGTGGACATCGTTTGCAAATCAATCACCATCAGGTGAAAAGTGATGTAGTCGTTGGTGCTGACGTATGCCAACCAGCGACCGTCCGGCGACCACTGCGGCCCGAAGTTGTACGGCGCGAGGTTGCTCAGGCGCTGGCGGTTGTTGCCCAGCGCATCCATCGTGTAGATGTGGATTTCATCGGATAACTTGGCGATGAAGGCAATCCGGTCACCTTCGGGCGACCATACCGGATTAAGATCCAGCGTCCTTGTTTCCTCATACCCTTTGGAAAAAGGATGAATCAGGCGGCTGCGTACATCCATCCGGTACATGCGCATGTCACTGCCGTCGTAGGTGAAAGACGCGCTGTAGATCACCTCATCCTGCGGCAGCACATGACCTAACCCCAACGAGAGCAAGACGGCCAACACACAGCCAACAATTACACAAAACATGAGGCGTACCAGATAGCAGATCATCAAGCAGGTCTGCGGATCGTCAGGTCAGTGAGGCTGTAAATCAAGCGTGGGCGGCAGCCTTCCGGCTGGCTGTAGCAGTTGGACTTCACGCTGTATAACCCCGGCAGATTACGAAAGGCTTCTCGACCGCGAAAGAAAATCTCGCTGCCATCCAACGACCACATGATTAAGAAGGGCACGACTAAGGGGCGCATCTTTAAGCGCTGTGGGATTTGCAGCGTACACTTGCGCTCGCCCGTCTGCATACAACGCGTATCGAGCAGGTAGATTTCGTAATCGCCGCCACGATCAGAAAGGAAGGCGATGTGAGCGCCATCCGGCGACCACACCGGCGCGGTATCAATCACTAGCGTATCCGTCACTTGCAGCACTTCGCGGTCACACTGCAAACGACACCCCGCATCGACCACGAATAAGTTCGCCAGATTACGGTAACGGGTCGCGGCGAAGGTTAGTTCCGACCCGCTCCCTGACCACGCCGGACTGGCATAATTTCCAGCCTTCACAATCGGTTCGGGTATGGCTGTGCCATCAACGCCGATGGTGTAAATACCGCGCTTGTTTTCCGGCTCGATACCGACAAACACCACTTTTTGGCTGTCCGGCGACCATGCCACGCTCTCACCGCTCACGGTAGTCGTCAGGCGCAAATGATCGCGGCTAAAGAGATCACTGACGTACACCTGTACGCCCGACGCTTCCATGATGCTGTAAGCCACCTGACGCTGGTCAGGCGATACGTTCGCATCACTAATCACTTGCGGGAGTATGGGGCGTTTCGCGGCAACACGCCGGTTGACATCGACAAGCAGGATGGTCGAGCTGCCATAGGGGACAATCGGTAAAATTTGGCCGGCTGGCAGCACTTGCCCTGCTACATGGGCGGCAAAAATCAGCAGCAGCAGCGCGGTAATGACAACGGTGGTCAAACGAAATGAGAGCTTCAGCATATGGCAAAAGTTTCATGCATACTTTGGCTGATGTAGCTATAATATATACCTATCAAGACAACTAGACGAAATATTGCATTACCATTATGTCGCGCAGCCGCATGTCTTCAGGTCGTTCAGGTTCTGGCGGAATTATCGCCCGCTTAGTTTTCATTGGCATCCTTTTGGGTGTGGGTTTTATGATCGTTCAACGCCTGCGTCACCCGCCTATCGAGGTTGCCGCCGCACCCACCCAAACACCCACTACAGTTCCGATAGCGCAGCCCACATTCCCGCCTGTCTACACCAGCACACCTTACCCCAATGCCGTAATCTATGCACCGAAAGCGGGCATTAACGCCACGATTGTCGATGTCTATTTGGATGGGCATAGTTGGGATGTTTCCACGCTCGGTGGAAATGTCGGGCATTTACAGGGAACAGGCTGGTTCGGGAAATCAGGGAACATCGCGTTAGCCGGTCATGTCGAAATGGGTGATGGGCGAACTGGCGTCTTTCGCAACATCGATAAGATGGAAAAAGGCGACCCGATCATCCTGCAACTGGGCGATTTACAGCAAAAATATCAGGTAACGGAAGTCAAGCGTGTCAAACCGGACGACCTTTCGGTGCTTGCGCCCACGACCATTGACACGATTACGCTGATTACCTGCGATATTGGGGCGTATAACCTGCTGTCGAACAATTACCTTGACCGGATTGTGGTGGTCGCCGAACGGATACAATCCGGCTAATGACCACCCTGCGCGGCTGGCTGCTGCATCGTTTGTGGTATGTGCAGCCAGTAACCACCCTCACGGTGAAAGCGCTGCCGAATGACTGCTTGCGGGCTTTAGCGCTCGCCACCCGCCCCAACCTTGACCGGCTGCATTTGCGTAACCTGTTTACCGATGGCCGTCGCTATTATATCCATGCCCTTAAAGACGGCTTCCAGATGACCAGCGACACCCCCGTACCGTGGCGCAGACGGGCGCGTGGATCGGTCGCCGCCATCCTGCGGGGCAGTTTTAGCGCCTCTGGCAACGACAGCACCATTATCCGCCTCAAAACACGGATGCGGTTATTGTATTTCCTCAATATTTTCCCGATTCCGTTTTTCATCAGCTCGATCCTCATTTTTACGCCGTGGTCGCGCGTGTTGATCGCGGTACTGACGATTACCCTGTTCTTCCTATCATGGGTCGGGCACCGCTTAACCGCCACCCTACAAGCCGCCGATATGATCTATTTTGTGCAAACGGTTTTGGATGAGGTCACCACCAGCGACACCCCACTGCTCGGCAGCAGTACCGATAACGTCGTCACGCCCGAACAGGACTTCCCGGAACAGTGGCAAAAGTTTTATGAGGAACACAAACGCGACTAAAACGCATCGGCGGGTTCTGGTTACGCAGCTTCAATGGCGACAATCCACAGCGGATTGGGAATGTAGTAGATGGTGTAAATTGTGTCGTGCGTGAGCTTCCACAGGCGTTCGTCATTATCGGCAGCGACATCAACCGTGAGTTCGAAGTCTCCCAGCATCAAGTGTCCATGCTCACCATCACTGCGAACGGTTAAGAGGCCAGTCACCTGTTGAACAACGGCATGGTCGTACAGCGCTTGTTCCTGCGAGTTCAGCGTGGTGAAGGCACGGTACAGCCAATGGCCAGGGTTGCGCTCGTAGTGCTGCGGCACACGCCCTATAAAGTGTGAGATGAGCCTAAAGACGCTATACACCAGCCCTATCCAAATGCCCGTCCCAACCAGCACGAACGCCCCAAGCTGGTTCCCGTAGGTGATGCTGAAGGCTATGTAGATGACGAAGGATAGCAGGAAGAACCCCACCATCAATATACTGAAGCGTTTGCTGATCTTCGCCGTAACCCGCATCTGGCGGTACAGGATACGCTGGCGGTCGGAGAGTTTGCCAGCACGGTTGGCGGCAAGATCGTCGTCGGTGAAGTCAAACAGGCGTTTGAGCGTTTTGAGGTCGGTCATACCGGTTGGTTTGTGTTTTCCTCGTTCATAGCGTCAGCTTCCACCTGTTCCGGCAGATTGACGAACACTTTGCCACCTCGCCGCTGTGCCGGATAAGTACGGAGGTCTTTACGCGCTGGGGCAGTCATGGCTTTGCCGCTGGCGATGTCGAAGCGCCCATTGTGCTTGGGACACTCGATGCAGCCGTTGATGACGAGGCCATCCGCGAGTTCAGCTTTGCCATGCGTACATAAGCCCTCGCTGGCGTAAAAGTTGTCGTCGGCAAGGCGGTAGATGGCGTAGGCGCGACCGTTATGCAAGAAGCGTTTGACATCCTATTCCTCTATATCCTCTACCAAACACACCTCCAACCAGCGGTTAGCGAGGGCGTGGGTACCGTTGATGGTGGTTGTATGATCGGTGGATTCATTCGTCGGGGCAGTGGCCTCCGGCATCTGGCGAACGATGTGGTAGTCGGGGTTTTCGGTGGCTTGCTTGATGAGCGCGGGGATCATTTCCTTATAGACTGCCCACAGGTTCGGGTACGGCGTGGGCGTTTGGTCTTTGATGGCTTCATGCAAGCGCGGCAGAGCGTAGAACGGCACCATCGGGATCGAGTGATGTTCGATGTGGTAGTTCATGTTGAGGTACAGGAAGCGGAATACACGGTTCACATATACCGTGCGCGTGTTCTGTCGGTGGTCATAAATATTTTCTTCGAGTCCAGCGTGCTGTGTCAAACCGAGGAGCTGGTGCAGCCAACCGCCGTAAAAACGCGGCAGGCCGATGAACATCATGGGTAAGAAGCTGCCAATCGACAATGAATATAAACCGAGCAGGACAAAGATGCCGACGTAAACGCGGCTCGACCAGTACAGCTTCCAGCGTTCTTCTTCTGGCACAAAGTTGCGCACATCGGAATTCGGCTGCCCGAAGGCGTGGCGGATGATGCGCCAGACTTCCGGCGGGCCACTGTTGATATAGAAGAAGTCGAGCGCGATTTTAACGAGATCCGCCGGACGTTTGACCTGAATTTCGGGGTCGAGGCCGACGACGATGGTGTGGGTATGGTGGCGGGCGTGGCTCCAGCGCCAGAGAAAGGCTTCACGCAAGGTCATGAACGAACTGAGGTGGTAGAACACTTCATTAATCCAGCGCGTTTTGAAGGGTGTGCCGTGACCACATTCGTGCCAGCGAGCATCCGACGACGAGTAGATGGTGCCATAAAGCAGGAAAGCCGGAATTGCCCACCATGTTCCCCACGACAGGAATGCCAGATAGCCGCTGCCGACAACCAGCGCCAGCCACAAGCCGAAGTCAATGAGCGCGGGAGTGTCGCTGCGCTGCATCAGCGCCTTGAGTTCTTTACGTGGGATGTAGGGATGCCACCACGTTTCCTCAACGCGATCTTCAATATGTTCATCGTCCAGCGCGACCGCACCCGCATAACCGCCGGATAAACTGTAGTCCCGTTCCTTGAGTGTCGTCGCCATCTTGCTACCCTAATAAAAATATTTTTCGGCGATGTTGGAGGGCGGTGGCGAAAGGAATAATTTAGCGATTTAAAGGTGGATGCCAGAACGTAGGGACACACGGCCGTGTGCCCCCATTTACCTTTACTTCTTGAAATGTGGCAGGATATGTTCGGCGTATTCGGCGACAATGCGTTCTTCTTCGCCGCACATCAGGTAGATGTTGAACTGGGTGACACCCGCCGCCTCTAGCTGCTTGAGCTTTTCGACATGCTGCTCAACCGAGCCGAGGATACCGAAGCCGTCGATGATGTCATTCTTGATGAAGCCGAGATGATCCGCATCTTTGTCGGCGTGGTGGCGGTAGTCATACCCCTTGCGGCCTTCGATGTAATCGGTCAGGCGCTGCGGAATATCACCCCCGCCGTCCTTGCCGTACTTCTCGACAATATCAGCGACGTGGTTGCCGACCATCGCGGGGAACCAACGGGTCACAGCACGGGCTTTTTCGATGTCACCCACCCACACCGGCGCGGCGGACATAATTTTGAACTTGGACATATCGCGTCCGGCGGCTTTACCAGCATTCACGGCTTGGTCACCGAACCACTTGACTAACCACGGGTCGGCCAGTTGGATGATGAGGCCGTCACCGGTTGTCCCTGCGCCGGCTAACGCCTTCGGACCGTAGGCGGCAATCCATACCGGCAGTTCGTAGCCATCTGCCCACGGGATTTGTACGGTAGCCTGATCGTCGTCGTATTTGACTTCATCCCCGCGAATCATACCTTTCACGGCGTTGTTGAACTCGACCATCGTTTCGATGTTCAGCGGTTTTTTGCCCAGCACACGGCGAGAACTGTCGCCACGCCCTACACCCATATCGAAACGCCCACCACTTTGCTGCGCAAGGGTCGCAAACATGCTGGCGGCGACAGACCATTCGCGCACGCCGGGGTTGGTGACGCACGGGCCAAAGCGCATGGTCTCGGTATGTTCCATGCACATCGCCATCGTTACATAACATTCGCGCCAGAGGACATGCGAATCAAAAAACCAGGCATAGGTGAAGCCCGCCAATTCCGCCTGCCGCGCAAGGGCGACTGTACGCTTGGGGTTAATGTCACCTTTGAACGTAATCGCAAATTCCATATTCATCTACTCCTGTTTTGCAACATGCTTAAAAGCAAATACTTTTCAACGGGTGTTTAGGAAAATGGGAATTATAACGCGAGGTGAAAATCTTCGCTGGTAAGACCAAAACCCGCTTAATTGTTTTACAGATTTCATGAACAACAAGGTTAGTCAGGCAAATCGAACGAATTTTTTAAGCGTTAAGGAGTTTGCAAGGTTTACGACCTTACAGTTAAATCATATTATCTGACTTTGGCTTGAGTTGAGGTTATCCATTCATGGACATTCGCACTTATTTCAGCACTGTACAAGAACTGATCAACAAAACCCCCTTCGACGCGGTTGACCAAGTGGTTGAGGCGATGGTCAACGCCTACCGCGACGAGAAGATCATCTACATTTGTGGCAACGGGGGCAGCGCCGCAACCGCGACCCACTTCGGCTGTGACCTTGCGAAACGCCCGATTGTCGCCGGACAGCCGCGTTACCGTGTCGTTTCACTGACGGACAACAACGCGCTGATGACCGCCCTGAGCAACGACATTGGTTACGAAGCCGTGTTTTCCGAGCAGCTTATTCCGCTGGTACGCAAGGGCGACATCTTGATCGGTATCAGCGGCAGCGGCAACAGCAAAAACGTGCTCAATGCGGTGGAAGTTGCAAGGCAGGCGGGTGCCATCACCATCGGCTTCTCTGGTTATGATGGGGGTAAGCTGGCTCCGGCAGTGGATATTTCGGTGCATGTACCGAGCTTCAACATGGCGATGGTCGAAGATGTTCACCTGATGTTGGAACATGCCATCTGCGAACGCCTGCTGGCGATCAATCAGGCAGCCGCAGCCGCAGTTGTTACGAGCAGCAGTGCTCACTAGTATTTGGACATCACCCAGCGAAATAAGTTTCAAGTGCGGTTAGCACTGGGAGCGAGAGAAATGACGACTAAAACGGGTGCGATTTTCTTAGACCGTGATGGCGTGATTAACGAAAACAGCGCCGAACACGTTCGCAGTTGGGATGACTTTCAATTTATCCCAAACGCTATTCGTACCATTTGCGAACTTACTGAAACCGGCTTGCCGATTTTTGTGGTGACAAATCAAGCAGCGGTTAACCGTGGTTTGATGAGCGTGGATACGTTGAACGATATTCACAACCGGATGTTGAAAATCATCACCGAAGCCGGTGGCAGCATCACCAAGGTTTACTACTGCCCGCACGATAACCATGAAAAATGCAACTGCCGCAAACCTGAACCGGGAATGCTCCTGCAAGCGGCGGAAGAATTCAACATCGACCTGAAAAAGAGTTTCATGGTCGGTGATGCGTGGACAGATATTGCCGCTGGCCGCGCCGTTGGTGCGCACGGCATTCTGCTCATGACCGGACGCGGACGCTGGAACGTGGCAGCCAGTTGGGATAAATTCGGCGTGGATTTGAGCGCGGCGGTTGATGTGGCAGATGCCGCGTACATCGTCAGGGAACATCTTGCGGGGCGGCCTGTGAACACCACCGACCGGCTGAAGAACGCCTTCCGTATGGGCTTACGCTCGCAAGAAGCGTGGGTGCTGTAAGTTTTAAACCGTTGATATATACATGTAGGGGCGCACGACCGTTGGTGCGCCCCTACATATTTCTGGAGATAGCGCACATGGGCATGTTGCAAGAACTCGGTTACTACCTCAAGAGTCAATCAACCAGCTTGCCGCATTACATCGTCGAGCAAGCGTTGATGGGTTTGGTCAGCGGCATCCCCAGTTTGGTTGGTGTGGGTTTACGCGGCATCCTCTATAAAGCGATCCTCAAAAGCGAAGGTCTGCCGCTCATCGAGCATCATGTGCGGCTGCTTTCACCGGCGAACATTAAACTCGGCAAAAATGTGTATATCGACAGCAGCGTTTATTTGAACGCGCTGCCGGGGGGCATTACCTTCGGCGCGGGAACCAACGTGATGCTCGGC
>JAPUDW010000057.1 GCA_027492915.1 Bacteroidota bacterium
ACTCAGTAGCGAATCTCATGGTTGCACAACTACTGTTCTTAGACCGTGAAGATCCTGATAAGCAAATGCAAATCTATATTCAGTCCCCCGGTGGTGAAGTTTATGCCGGTCTCGCCATCTACGACACCATTCAGCAGGTATCAGCCCCTGTCAGTACCGTCGCTGTCGGTCGTGCCGCCAGCTTTGGCACAGTCATCCTCACTGCTGGTCGCAAAGGTCTGCGTGCTGCGCTGCCTAGTTCAACTATTCATATGCACCAACCTCTTGGCGGGGCGCAGGGGCAGGTCTCTGACATGCTCATCCAGATTAACGAACATAACCGCCTCAAACACTACCTCAATGACATTTTTGTGCAGCATACGGGGCAGGATATTGCCGTCATCGAGCGTGATACCGACCGCGATATTTTCCTAACCGCCCAACAAGCGGTTGACTACGGCCTCATTGATACCGTCTTGCATCGCGTCCCCGCCTTACCGCATGTCATGAATGTGCCTCGCCCCCTTAAAGTTCCTGTCTAATGTTCTAAAACTATCATCCTGTACGGGCGCATCGTCGTCGCCATAGTAGATTCCCTCCCTGTTACTACGGGGAGGGCTAGGGTGGGGTCTAATTTGTAGCTCGTAACTCATTCCTGTATTGTTTTCCAACTTGAAACTTTCCACTGATAACTTAAAACTATAAAAAAGGTTTATTTTCGGTTAACCCGATAAACTGTTTACCAACCATATCCAAACCTGCTTAACAATCTGCATCCTTCAAAATGGTTAGTGCCAACATCCATTAAAAGCTACCAAATGGTCGCCCAAATGGTCACCCTAAACGGCTTCACATCGGCTATGCTGTTCTTGGGGAATGGTCTCAAACCCTTCCGTGATTGGGCGTCTTTCTACCCGCTGCAACTTAACAAGGCATGTACCCAACTTTTCGCGCCGCATTTGCCGCCTCTGCCGCTTGTTCCGCACGTTGTATATTAGACTGTCAACTCCAATTGTTGACTGATAACTATTTTGCAGCAAACATTGCAGCAGCAGCCTATCCTTCCACTGCTGCAAATAAAACGTTTGGCAATTTTGGCGACTATAGTCCTTTAGGGCAGCAGCCCAACACACCATTTTCGCCAAATTTGTCAATGACATTTCTGACACTGACGATGTTTATACGCCTCTCCATTCGGGTCAAGTCCAGTTCAAATTCGTTGTTGCAATTGCGTTTTTTGCAGTATTTGCAGCTTTTGCCGGTAACGAATAACCGCTGGTTTCGAATAGGACGGTTAACGGATAACGATAAACGGATAACTTCTTAGTGCGAATTGACGGTTGGTTTTATCAGCTTTTCGCGTTATTTTACGAACGCTGATTGTATTGCCTATCGACCAATTGATGCCCACTAAAGACTATCTCATGCTTAACGATACTGTACTCCTAAACGACTGGCATATTGTCGCCCGAATAACGGATGTGGTCGAAGGTAAACCTCTTCGCGCTCGGTTACTGGCTGAAGACTTGGTGATCTGGCGTACTGGCGAACGCATCATGGTCTGGCAGGATCTATGTATCCATCGTGGAACGCGCCTCTCGCTTGGCACTATCGAAGGCGATACCCTCATGTGTCCCTATCATGGTTGGACGTATAACGCTGATGGTCAGTGTGTTCACATGCCTGCCCACCCTGAACAAACGCCGCCTACTCGCGCCCGTGTCAAATCTTATCGTGCTGTCGAACGCTACGGTTGGGTCTGGGTTACTTTTGGTAACCCGGCTCACGACATTCCTCATTTTCCCGAATGGGATGATGAGAGCTTTCGTAAAATTTTTTGCGGCCCATATGTCTACAATGCCGCAGCCCCTCGCGCCGTCGAAAACTTCTTAGATGTCGCTCACTTTCCCTTCGTCCATGATGGTTTCTTAGGCGACCGCGCTCACACCGAAATCGCCGACTATGATGTCATTACCGACGAAAATGGGATTACGGCCTCGCCCATCACCATCTGGCAGCCTGACCCCGATGGCACGGGGCAGGGCAAAGAAGTCACCTATACCTATCGTATCTTTCGCCCTTTAACCGTCTACTTCATCAAACATATGCAGCAGCAGTTCGCCATCTACTTCTCGGTCACACCTGTCGATGATCTTCACTGTCTCGGTTGGATGTGCATGGTCATGAACTATGGCTATGACATCCCCGAAGCACAGTTAATAGCCTTTCAAGACGAGGTGACTGCTCAAGATATTCCGATTGTCGAATCGCAGCGTCCCGAACGCTTGCCCCTTGATCTACAAGCCGAACTACACTTGCGTTCCGACCGCACCAGCATCGCCTATCGCAAGTGGCTTGGCGAACTCGGCCTAACCTTCGGCACTGCCTGAAAATTGTGTCTGAATTTGATGACCAGGTTGATCTCGTGGGTAGAAGTATCCGAATGTTTGTAGAAGTACAAGGTTTTGTGCGCTCTTGTTTAGATCATTCCAATGGAACTCGCACCGTTACTGGTCCACCTTGTTTGGTGATCTCGGCCAGTATAGCCGCCAGTATTTTGTCTTCGCGGAGCTTACTATTGAGGTACATACCTTCACTTTCCGGCGAAGTAGAAGCCGTAAGAGTGCCTTTTTCGCACAACACGCGCAGCGTAGGTGCTGAAGTACGGTATTCTGCTGACCATGTACGCTCCGACGTTACCCCTGCATTGCGTAATGCATGATAAATGCGGTCAACAAAGTAATCTTCCTTGCTGTATAAATCACTAATTTTAGAGGCTTTGATGAACCGATCCCACGTTGTGTAGATAAAACCAATCGTCCGTTTGGTCGAGTTCAAAATCGGCGGTTTTTTCTCTCGTATCGTGCCTAGTTGGATTTTATAGTAGGCTTCATTCGCCCGTGGGTGGTTGGGTTCAGAAGGAATAAGATCGCGCCGATAAAGCAGTTCGATACCTTTACGGTCAGCGAAATAAGGGATGCTGCCATTGCGTTCCCCGAATGCTTTACTTAGGAAGAACGCAATATATTCTGCATTCACCCCGCGCTTCATCTGCGCTTGTGGAATGCGGTACCACTTGTCGTCTTGTACGCTTTGAAGATCACGCTTGCGGTTGATAACTCCAACGAGAACGCGATCTTCCGCGAACATTTTTACACCTTTTGCACTTCGCCAGCACGCAGCGCATTCAACCGGTTGTCGATTTCCTGTACCCGCTCCTGATGGTTGATCCACCATTGAGGGTCACGTTGCGCGTCTAGCTCCTCAACCGATTTGCCCTGCTGTT
>JAPUDW010000058.1 GCA_027492915.1 Bacteroidota bacterium
AACTGCGTCCAGCGATCCATATTCACTAAACGATTGTCACCTAGCTGCGCACTTATCGCCTGTGTCGCCGAGTCGCTGGTGGCGATCATCAGCATATTGCGCTGGTAACCCACGCGGAATACTGCCTGACGACCGACCCCTAAAGTTTGGAACGTCCAATCGCCTTCAACCTCTTGGGCACCGTTTTGCAAACCGAAGAAGTTAGCCAGCAGCTTCACCACACTGGCCTGTGTCTGCGACCCGCTGTCCACCTGACCGACGAGGATGAAGTCGAACGGCACATTGAGCACCGGCAGCCGGAAGTTCGGGCGCGGCAGCAGCGCAATCGCGTAACTACCATCAAGGTGGTCAAGTAGATCATTTTCGACATCAATATCGTTGATCTGCTCCAGCGCCGCCACAAAGCTGTTTACGGCTAGCCTCACATCGGCGGCTTCAGGGTCAGTCACCAGAGTGTTCTGGAACGAGCCTGCTGTTTCGAACGGTAAGCCGCCAATGAGTTGGCTGGCAAAGTTGGAAACCGGCAGCGCGGTGATTGCGTCATCGACGAACGTGCGGAAGTCCGTCCCACTGTGGACGAGGAGTGCGCTGCGGGGCATCATCTCTAGCAGTCGTGGGTCAACCGGAACCGTTACCAGATCTGTTTGTTCGGTCGGGTGGAATACGGCGGTGGCTGTCACCGTTTGCCCATTGTCGCCGCGCACAAGGTAAACTTCCGCCGCGTCGATGCCGCCGTTCAGCAGCAGATGGCTAAAGTTGGCTGAATCGCCAGCATTTAACGCTTGCCCGAAGGCTTGCAAAACTGGCGCGGAAAAACGGTCACCGTTCAGCAGCCCGTTGACGGCGGGCAGGATATGCGATTTGGTCACATAGGCCGAAACAAAGGTGTCGTCTGGCTGTGCGGCGTGTACCGTGTGGTACAGCGGCGAGTCGGTCATGGCGGGTGCGGCTCCCGCTTGGACATCCAGCGCGGCTTTAATCAGGTCAACCGGCCCGATGAAAATCGCCGCCGAGGTCATGGCGAAAGCTGCTTTATCCCCCAGAAAAATGGTGATGCCGCGGTAGGTTTGTTGGGCAGGCAAATCTTGATTCACCAGCACATTTTCAAGGCGGCTGGTCGCGTCTAAAATATCGGTGTTGGAAAGGATCAGCAAGATGTCGCGGAAATTTGCGCTCAACCCCGCGTCAAACTTGCGGTAGCCGATCACCATATCCGTCCCTACCCACGTCGAAACCAGTCCGGCGAAATCCTGCTGTTCAAGGTCAAACCACTCGCCAAACGGAATGAAGTCGTAATAACCCAGCACGTCCGCAATTGACGAGTTCACCCGCAGCGGTTGCAGCAGGCTGGCGGAACGCAGTGCTTCGTTCAACCCTTGCAGCGTGTTGGTCAGGTCGCCCGTTTGTACCGTCACAAATCCGGCAAAGGTGTTGGGGACGAAGGCCGTCGCCGAAGGCACATTGTCGTCCTGCGCGGCAGCGGGCAGCACGACAACCAGCGCGGCGAAAGCAGTTAGCAGTATCAGGCACAGGCGTTTGGACATAGGGGCATCCATTCACATCACTTACAGAACTTGCTGATAGTCAACTTCTTCATATCACACCATGCTTTTCAAAACACGCGCATTTGTTCCCTTCTTCAAAGCCTGAGAGGGTGAGGTGTATAGAAGTGTGGGAATTACAAACAGAGGTGAACACTGCTGTTCACCCCTGCACATGGATATTCTACACTGTAACCGATGTTTGGGTTCGACGGCAATTTGTCTTAATGTTTCACTCACACACCCACATCGCGCCGTTGGAAGAACCAAATCGCGCCGCCTGCACAAATCGCGCTGACCACCACCAGCAGCAGGACGTTGCCCACCGAAAGCCCGTTTACAATCACCCCTTGATGATCGTAGTAGGTGAAGAACGATAAGCCGCGCAGTTGGTCGAAGAAGGTGCCGCTGGCTGCCATTCCTAGGAAGTTCAAGATATAACTACCGACGACGAAAACCGCTGCCACGCCTGTCGCGGTTGATTTACTGCGGAACACAGCACCCGTTAAGGCGGTGAAGCTCAAGATGAGCAGGGTGGCGGGAATGATGTTAATCGTGGCTTGTAGAACGCGCCCGCTGTCGACCTTGATGGCCGAAAACTGCCCACCGATGACCAGCCCAATGTAAGACATCACCACAATGCCGACAATCATCAGTGCATAAGCCGCGAGCTTTTCCACCATCAAACGCCAGCGTGGCAGTGGCAGGCTGATGACCAGATCCATGATTCCCGCGTCCTCATCATTGGCGGTGATGTTGAGGCCGCCCAGAATGGCATAGACTGCGAAGATCAGCAGTAAATAGCCGAAGAACCCGTAAGCGAGGAAGCCTTCCGGCGTGGCAAGGTTGGCTGCATCCCCGCCGAACAACTGCATGACGATGGGCGGGAATTCTTTCGCGATCTGCCCATAGGTTTTCAGGACGTTAGCATCTTGTACAATCAACAAGATACCCAGCCCGTATAAGCCGAAGCCGATGCCCCAATAAAGCATCCCCCGCCAACCGCGCCGCAGCGTTTCGCGGAATACCACCCCACTCATGATGCACGCTCCTTTTGCGTATTCCCGTTACCGCCGTAAAACGATAGGAAGATTTCTTCCAGCGTCGGCTCGGCGACTTCGACATCCTGCACATAATACGGGCTTAAGGCGCGCAGCAGCGGGTCAAAATCACCCACCAGCCGCAGCTTCAAACCGCCCTCCACCGCACTCACCTCACTCACGCCGTTCAAGCTGCCAAGTGCCGTTGGCGCGACTGTTTCCCGCAGTCGCAGCGTCACCCAGCGGAAGTTAGCATGTGTCAGGTTGGTGACGGTTTCGACCGCCTTCAACTCGCCGCCGCGTAGGATGCCTACACGGTCGCAAATCGTTTGCACCTCGCCCAGCATGTGTGACGATAAGAACACCGTTTGCCCCGCCTGCTGCGCTTCCAACATCAGTTCGTTAAATGTCTGCTGCATGAGTGGGTCAAGGCCGCTGGTCGGCTCATCCAAAATCAGCAGGTCAGGCTTGTTCATCATCGCCAGCACGAGGCCGAGCTTGCGCTTGTTGCCCGTCGAATAACTGCGGATGCGCACGCTCAAGTCAAGCTGCAAGCGGTTGGTCAGCCGCCGGATAAACGGGCTGTCGATATTCCCCCGCAGCCGCCCGACATAATCTACCACCTGATTACCGGTCATGTTTTTCCACAGGTTGAGTTCCCCCGGTAGGA
>JAPUDW010000059.1 GCA_027492915.1 Bacteroidota bacterium
TCACATATCTCGTTCTCGCCATCGTCCTCATCATCTAAATCGCCCACAACAGATCGCTATTGAGTCCTATATGGAAATATTCAAGTGGTGGGTTTTGTAGGGAGGAGGCGTGCCTCCTCCGCATAACTAAGTCATGTTTATCTATTCCCACGGCTACAAACAATGTCTTTTCGTAGGGGAGGGTCTGTGACCCTCCTGTGTATTTGCTCCCTTTTCCCCTGTTATTCTGGGAAGAAGGGCTGGGGATGAGAGGATACACAAGGCGATGCGACAACCTTTTTTTCAAGACCCTCTGAGAGCGTGTCTAAAAGGTCGCATGGTCATTTTGTAGGGAGGAGGCGTGCCTCCTCCGTATCACCCGCCGCAAATATAATCTTGCTGCGGACTACACCATGACCCCAAAAGTTTGTCTTAGGTTTGTTCGCAAACCATTTACTAACCGGCTGACAACCCTTTTAACAAACTGGCTCTCCTAAAAGGGTTGGTGACTCTGTGTCTAAAGAGTTACCAAATGGTCGCCCAAATGGTCACCCTAAACGCAGCCAATTCGATTATGCTGTTGATAAGGGTTGTTGTAGCCGGAGGTATCATGGTCAAATCTGTTTTAATTCTCCTCCATCGCTGTGCAAAACCTCCCGTAGAATTCGACCGAAGGAATTCCTTTAAGGCAGGGCAGATGTCGTGTTAACGAGACGAAGAGAGTTTTGCGGTATCTTGTGCATTGGACTGATGACTGTAGACTGGCGACTAAAGACTGTTTTGCAGCAAACGTTGCTATAGTCCCCTTGTGGGGCAGCAGCAACCCACTCACTTCTTTGCTGCAAATCTTTTGCTTTTCTCTGGAAACTTGAAGCTTGCTACTTGAGACTAAAAACTGCTGATTGGCAATTTTGGCTATAGTCCCCTTGCGGGGCGGCGGCAGGCTTTCACCCCAATTTTCGCCAACTTTGCCAAACTTTAGCCGGGGATAAAGAGGTATGGCACAAATTTTGCCAATTGAAATTGCCGCCATTGCTGTCAAATTTGCCAAATCCTATTACAAATATGATCCCACCTTGTAACGGATGATGATTTTCGTTTGACTGAATTAAAGTAATACTCAGGAGACTCAACATGCACTTACCATCTCTCGAAAATTGGGAAGCGTCTTTCGCTTCACTCCATCAAGCCGCGCAGGTCGTTGGCGGCATCAAGAAAGTCAGCGTCGAACCGCTGCCGAATTACGCCCACCTCGGCCTGTACGTAACATCCGAAGGCTTAACGACTGGTCGCCTGCTTAATGGCGGTGAACTCAGTTTGAATCTCCTCGAATCGAGCATCATCTATGTCTCGCCGGAGCAGGATAGTTATGTCATTTCCCTGCATAAGCAAACACAGGCTTCGTTGCGGGATGCAATTCTAGCTGCCATGAAAGAGGGTGGTCAAGAAGTATATCCGAATCTGGATGAAATAAATGCTCAGGAGCCGCTAACGGTTGATGCTGTTACTGCTGCTGCCTATCAAACGGCGCTGCATCGTATTTACACAGCGATTGCCCGTTTTCGTGGTCGATTGCTGGGTACACTGTCACCAATGATTGTGTTCCCACATGGATTTGATCTATCTTTTCTGTGGTTCAAGCGTGGTTCAGAAGAAAAAACAGACCCGCATATGAACTTCGGTTTCTCCCCCGGCAGCGCAGGCATTCCACGCCCCTATATTTATATTTATGCCTCACCCATGCCGGATGCCTTTTTCGACATTGAACTGCCGTCACCCGCGCAATTTATCCGTGACCCGTGGAAGGGTATTGTGATTGATTATGATACCTTGGTGAATGAATCAGATGCTGAAGCACAGTTAGAACAAATACTCGTCGATATTCAATCGGCGGTCGCACCGCTGTTGGTGTAAAATACGGGTTGTCGCCCATGAGGTGTAGTCGAGGTGAAATGTGGATAACCAGACAGCAATCGGGTTACTGACCCTGTGTGGTTTTGTCACGATTATGATTTTGCTTGGTGGATTTTTGGTCATTCGAATTATGCGAACCAGCATCTTTGGTATCGCTAGTATGGTACTTCGTTCGGTTACAGACCCGCTTTCAACCGAGGATGCTAAGGAAGCGAATGCACAGGTAGCGCACCATCCTGCGCATCTTGATTTACGCGCTCAAGCGAAATCAATTGATTTTGACGCTGCGGTTGCCAGCAAAAAAGGTGAAGTGGTTCCGTCAATTCGCACCACGCCCGCCACGCCAACTGTACCACCCCCGTTGAATGCCGATGCCTTTTCAGCGACGCAGCCCGTCACACAACCGCTTGAACGTAAGCGCCGTCGCCGGAATGCCAACAATGAAATTGACGAATTTGATGACCTTGATGATGGTGAGATGTTCGAGGGTCTGCTAGGTGAATAATCGCTTACTCGGTCTCGTCCTCCGGTGGCAGCTCATTTTGAGCTTTCACCCATTTTCGGAGTGTGCTTTCCAGCGCCGTTCGCATCGGTAAGCGCTGCGCCTCATCATAAAGTGCGTCGTAATGAAGAATGCCAGCATCATCCTGAATAGGAGGGCTGGCATTTCCTGAATAATGCAGGTCAAACTTTCGCTTGATATGGTGGTAGTACGACTCAGGGTTAAACACCGGTGCGTTGAATTGAAGCACTTTCTCGCTCACCACAATCCGCGCTGTTCTACCGCTGCCCAAAGCCCACACGCCTAATAAATCGAGCGTCTGGTAATACTGGTAGCCTTTGGGCTTGTGCCACATCACCGTGCCGACCCACAGTTGGGGGAGTTCCGCGCCCATGGATGGGAAAACCCCGCTGAATGTCTTTGGCCCGTAAGCACTGAGTCTTTTCGGTGGTCGCCGTTTAATCGCCGCCAGCAAACCCGCAGCGTTGAGTGCATCCAACGCCGCCGAAAGCACACTATGAATAGGTGCGCTGGCTGCCTGCTGCTTGCGCTTCTCGATATTCCGCAGAATCTCGGCATAGCGTGCCTCGCGGTCGTCCTTCGCTGGCAAGTGGCTAGTCTTTCATCACACGAATACGTCGGAAGCCAAACACCAGCACAATAAAGCCGATCAGCACAATGATACGGTGAATGAAGTTATTCAATGTAGGGTCAAATAGATTTAGGAATTGGGCGCTCCCCAATGTGGTAATCAAATGGGCAAATCCCAATATGATCGCACCGGAAACGATCAGCGTGAGAGAACTCCCAACGATCCCGCCAATACCGCGCACAACAAACACCATCCATAACGAAGCCAATACCAGAATAATATCCATCACAACGTTGATCGTAGACAAACCTTCGGGACCATGTACCATGATAAACGAGCCTTTCCGGGAGTGTTTAAAGAACATCAAAGAGTTCATAAATTTTAAGTTGGTCGACCGCTTTAAGGATCGAAGCGTCAAGCTGCTTATCCACCGCTTGCATACTCTTAACCACCATCTTTTTGCCCACCAACCCCACCGCGTAGGCGATGCCCTTTGCTAGCAGGGCGCGGTAAACATCAGGGTTATTACTTTGCACTTCGATATTAATCCGCCCATCAAACATAGTTACCGGCCACACGTTGCGTTGTGCGGTGTCGTTGATAATCTTATCGAGGTTTGTGCCTAACCGCTTGCCGCCCAGTTGAACCATCGAGTCGCGCAGCGCTTGCATTTGCTTGCTAAAGTAGGTCTGCATGAAGCTTTCGTCTGTAGTGTCCACCCGCTTATCAACCGTTTGGAAGTCATTGGTGTTGACGACTACATCCTGTATTGGCTTCAGCGTAATATCCGCTCCCACGAAGGCATTCTTGTCGTCCTGTGTTGCGGTTGCACTCCACATCACGCTGACAGTCGTCCCGAATGCATCCTTAATGTCGATGCGTTCTTCCCCGACTCGCCCTCGCTTACCGACCTGCTGGATGAATTGGTCGGTCGTTTGCCGTTCGACGCCTAACACCTCATGCACGGGCTTGCCGATAATCGCGCGTGCTTCATTGTGATGCCGCTTCAACAGGCGCAGGCAGGGCTGGTCAACAAAAATAACCTGTCCCAACGTATTTGTCATCAAGAGTGCTTGTGTGGTCTCTGTCGGTTTTGGTGCGTTCGTATACAGCGCATCGTGGTTTTCAGTTAATGCATATCCGAGAGCCGTTGCCAATGCGCCCGCACTAGGATAGCGCGTTTGTGGGGACTTCGACATTGAGCGGTCGACCACATCCTGTATATCGTCCGGCAGTTCCGGCTTTAAACGTCGGATATTTGGTATCGGCTGCGTCATATGCGCCATCAACACACCTAACGGGGTTGCCGCCTCAAATGGAACTTGCCCCGTAAGCATCTGGAATACAGTGATTCCCAATGCGTACACATCGGCTGCCGGTGTCAGTGCGCCCGGTTCAGCTTGTTCTGGTGCCATATAGAACGGCGTGCCGAGGATACCGGTTCCCGTCAACTGCTCGGAAGACTCGCTAATTTTCGCCAGTCCGAAATCCGTTAAGTAAGTGTTGCTTTGTTCGTCTAGGAGTACGTTACCGGGTTTGAAGTCGCGGTGAATAACGCCTTTGCGGTGGGCAAAATCAAGCGCGTCTGCCATCTGTTTGACGAGGTGCAAGGCTTTATCGGGCGCAATTGCCCCCTGTGCGATTAAATCTGAGAGGGTGCCGCTGCTCATGTAGGCCATAACGATGTATGGCATCCCATCATATTCACCGAAGTCATAAACGGGCAGAATATGTGGGTGCTGTAAGCTGGAAACAATCTCGACTTCGCGATAAAACCGTTCTAAAAATTTATCTTCATGGGTCAATGTGCGCGGTAGTACCTTAATAGCAACCGTGCGCTTCATAGATGTTTGTGTCGCTTGGTAAACGGTAGACATACCACCCTTACCAATTTGACCTGTTACCTGATACTGGCCTAAAGTGTGTCCGACCAGATCACTCATAATACTTAGTCCCAACTGTGAAATAGAATGTGATGATATTCAGTATAGCACCAGCTTCCGAAATTGAAGTGTAGACTAAGCATGAATCCACAAAGAAAGTTTAGCTGGGCGCAGGTAATTCTCCCATTAGGAACAAGGCATATGCGCCAAAGGTGTCATTAGAACGGCTGCTGAGGTCGAGTGTCATGATGTCGGTTGTGCCGGGTGCCAATATCAGCCCCGCGTCTGAACGGTCGCCGATGAAGGTTGCGCCACCACTTTCATGCAGCGTTGCCCCAACTTTCACAATCGATGGCACATATTTACAGGTGCTTCGGCCTGCATCATCGCAGGTTTGGTTGGCACTCAGCCATGTGATGAACGGATCAAGGCGGCTGTTTTCTGCCCCCACCATATAAAACAGGAGCGGTGTTAGCTTCGCCAGCGGCCCCATGCGTATATCGAACTGATCTGTGTCGGCTGCGTCCCCGATGTTAAAACCGTCGATGATGGCGAAATAACGCCCTGCCGCGCCGTCCTTGCTGGCGATGGTGATGTTTATCAGACCAACTTTTTCGTCGCCATTGAAGATGAGTTGCGATACGGTATTGAGGTTGTCCTGAGTAATGGTTTGTTGGGTTTCACCGGATAGTGTATAGGTATCGGTCAATGTGGCATCCGCATTGATATTGCACAGTTCATATGGCGCTTGCCCCGGTACGTCTAAGTTCAACCGTATCACCGGTACGAAGCCATCTTGCCCATAAACCGTAATCCGGTAACGCAGATCAGGGCGTGGATCGTCGCCAAAACGCAGGGTGACGGCGGTCGTCGCCTGAAAATTTTCGCAGGGGAATGTCACATCGACATATTGGTCGCTCGTGTGGTTTTCGGCAGGTGGGTTGGCAAGGCGCAGCCGTATCGCATATGTGCCGGTCGTTGTGCCTTGTTGGTTACCAACCCGTGTGGCGACAATCGTGTACTGCCCATCTGCTGGCACGGTGTATTCCAGTGTGACCGACTCGTTTGGTTCCCCATCTTGGCTGCGTGCCACCAGTGTTTGACCCACATCAAGGATACCAATGAGTGGTGCCAGCCCGTCCGACCCGCCCATATCAATGACCATCACATCACCCGCGACGGCTTGTACCCGCCACCAATCATAAAATGCGGTTTCGGTGATGGTGTCGCGGTCGATGGAGCCATAATTAAGCTCGGCAACAGTTACTGGATCGGCGGGTTCCTGCGCCATGACCGGCAAGGTCATTAAGAGGGTGAATACAATTAAAGCGAGTTTTTTGAATGACATATGCAGCCCTGTTTATTTGTGCATATGGTCATTGTACGTCTGCTTTGAGGATTATTAAACTAAAATCTGCATCAATAAATAGAGGCCTGCCATCGGCAAGCCTCTATACCCCTTAATTTCCCCGAATACCAAACGGGAAATTATTTAACTTCGACGACCGCGCCTTCAGCTTCCAGCTTGGCCTTCGCATCGGCGGCAGCATCCTTGCTGACACCTTCGACCACGTTCTGGGGTGCGCCTTCGACCAGATCCTTGGCTTCCTTCAAGCCGAGGCTGGTGAGGGTACGCACAACCTTAATGACGTTGATCTTCTTCGGGCCGCCGTCCTTCAGGACAACAGTGAATTCAGTCTGTTCTTCTTCAGGTTCAGCGGCGGCAGCGGGTGCAGCGCCAGCCGCGGCAGCGAATACCGGGGCAGCAGCGGCGGCGGTAACGCCCCACTTTTCTTCGAGCAGGGTCTTGAGTTCTGCCGCTTCGAGTACGGTCAATGCGCTCAAATCATCGACAATTTTGTTCAGGTCAGCCATTTTCAATCCTCTTGATTCGTTCGAGTTTGTTTTTTCGGATAGTGGGCGATCAGCTAACTAGCCAACCGCAAATGTGAATGTGCAGTTACGCGGCCTCGTTCTTCGAGACATACGCTTGCAGCACCTGCGGTACGCCAGCCACGACAGCGTTGATAACACCCGCCAAACCGGTAGCCGGTTGGCTGATAAGACCAACGAGTTGTGAACGCAGTTCGTCCAGCGACGGAAGGTTGCTAACGGTATCGACCTGTTGTGCGCTGAGAATTTCGCCGGCCATGACGCCGCCCTTCACAACGAACAAGTTTTCGTAGTCCTTCACGAAGCCAAGCGAGACTTTCGCTACAGCCGGGAAGTTCGCCGCACCGAAGATCACACCCGATGGGCCAGCCAGCAGGTCGTCGGGGACAGGCCAACCGGCTTCCTGAAGGGCGATCTTGAACAACGTGTTCTTGACGATGACATAAGCACCATCAACTTCACGCAGCTTATCGCGCATGGTATTAACCTGCTTTACCGAAATACCTTTGTAATCGGCCAGCACGAAACCGGTTGCCTGACTAAGCAGTTCACCATAAATGCTAACGAGTTCTTCTTTACGATCTTTTGAGATTGCCAAGTAGGTTTTCCTCCTTTCCTTGAAAGATAGGCGGGTTGCTTGCAGCCCCCTGCCTGACAACAAAAAAGCGGCTCCGCTACAAAGCGAGGCCGCCATTATAAACAATGGAACGGTTTCCCTCACCTCGGCAGGATATTAAGCAAATGCACCTGCTGTCTGCGGCAAAGCAACTAGGTTGTTGACGAGCAGCATTATAGGTGAGGAAAATAGGAGTGACAAGGGTAGGTCTAATTGACCTGATGCCATGTCACGCTTACATTTACAGTTTCACGGGTGAAGTCAAACGGAATTTGCACCATCACATAAATGTCTGTATCCGTCAACACTTCCAAGCTGTTATTGAGCGGAAATGGAGAGTTGCTGCCCCTATTAACACCTAGAGCCATCCCTTGATTAAACGGATTACCACCGACATACACGCGCGCAATTGCGCCAGCGCCGGATGTTATATTAAAGTCCACCTTTACCGTTGAGCCTGTCTTTGCGGCTAGGCGTACCACCCAAAGCGGCTGCCGATACGACACACTCATATTGATCGTTCGCTTTTCTTCTAATACGGGCAGGATCGCCGTATTGATGTTCAAGCGATAATCCTTATCGGCTTCCACTAATATTCGATACGTGTTTTCACCCCCATAGTAAACATACAGACGGCTGGTGAAAGTCGGGTGATTACCTACGCCTGCGCTATCGACCTGTTCGGGTTTAATCAAGCGGTTTTCAGTAATCTTGGGGTTTTTGAGTGAAAATGGTTGATTGGCTGCCCAGAGATAATTACCATCCTCCGCTTCATCCTCAACTGTTACGCTGAACGGAAGCAGCGGATCGGCTTCGAGTGAGTAGACCTGAAACCGATTTTGTGCAGAATGTTCCCCTGTGATTCTGCGACTAAGTTGGATGTTCTGCGGCGTGACGGCATAGGCGGTAATCTCAAAGCTAAGCGAACCATCAAGTGGGCGAATTAGGGTGAATGTGGCTTCTTGTCCGGCTTTTTCATGTGTGGCAACATAGTCGATCAGCGACAGTGGTCCATCACCGCCGCCGCCACCCTGAGGCACACAGTTTTCAGTTCCGGCTGCTTCACCATCAATATAGAAGCATGAGATGCTCGAGATAGATTTAGTTGTGGTGTAGGCAATGACTACATCTTGATCTTTGGGAACCTCTACACGGTACGTCAGCGAATCCCCTTTGGCGCGTAGTTGACCGGATACCGTTTGGTTGAAAGTGAGTGGTAGTGTGGCGGGCTGCGGTGTGTTTGTTTGGGCCAGCAGCGGTTGGTTGACCGACTGGCTGATGAATATGAAGGCGATGAATAAGTATATACGGCGCATGATTATTTCCTGACGTGTAATAGCGGTTGACTACTGATAAGTGTACAGTTATGGCAAAATCGAATCGACCGACTTTTGAAGTATATATGTGTGCGACTTTTTGGGAAATTTAAAGGTTTATCGACATGCAAACATTGGAAACGGCAGTAAACCTCCACGACGAACGTTATATCGCGAACAGCAGCCACAACCGCGCTCTCATCACCGAACTGCGCGACCGCTTGGCGCAGGTGCGGCAGGGTGGCGGGGAACAGTATCAACAGCGTCAGCGTGAGCAGGGTAAGTTATTCGTGCGTGACCGGATTGACAAACTGTTGGATGAAGGTTCACCGTTCCTCGAATTGGCTCCTTTAGCGGCGTGGGCATTGTATGATGGTGATGCGCCCAGCGGGGGTATTGTGACCGGCATCGGGCGGGTGAGCGGGGTCGAGTGTTTGATCGTCGCCAATGATGCGACGGTGAAGGGCGGTACTTATTATCCACTGACCGTCAAGAAGCATTTACGGGCGCAGCAGGTGGCGCTCGAAAATAACCTGCCGTGCATCTATCTGGTGGACAGCGGCGGGGCGTTCCTACCGATGCAGGATGAAGTGTTCCCGGATGCCGATGATTTCGGGCGTATTTTCTACAATCAGGCCGTGATGAGCGCGGCGAAAATCCCCCAGATTGCTTGTGTGATGGGTAGCTGCACGGCAGGCGGCGCTTATGTGCCAGCCATGTCCGATGAGACAATTATCGTAAAGGGTACCGGAACGATTTTCCTCGGTGGGCCACCACTGGTGAAAGCGGCTACGGGTGAGGATGTGACGGCGGAAGAACTTGGCGGGGCATTCGTGCATACGCACCAATCAGGTGTGGCGGATCACTTTGCCGAGGATGATGAACACGCACTGGAATTGGTGCGTGACATCGTGGCGACTCTCAATCGGCGTAAAAAGGTCGAAATGGACGTAGTTCCACCCGAATCACCTCTTTATGACCCACAAGAGTTATATGGCATTTTACCCGCCAGCTTCCGTGAAAGTTATGATGTGCGCGAGGTGATCGCGCGGTTGGTGGATGGAAGTAAACTGCGCGAGTTCAAAGCCAACTACGGAACGACGTTGGTGACGGGTTTCGCGCGGATTGAAGGGTATCCAGTGGGAATCATCGCGAACAACGGTGTGTTGTTCAGTGAAAGCGCGCTGAAGGGCGCACACTTTATCGAGTTGTGTAGTGCGCGAAATATCCCTCTATTATTCCTTCAAAACATCACCGGCTTTATGGTTGGTAAAGAGTACGAGCAAAAGGGTATTGCGAAGGACGGCGCGAAGATGGTTCACGCGGTAGCCAACGCGCGAGTGCCTAAGCTGACGGTCATCATCGGCGGGAGCTTTGGTGCGGGGAATTACGGCATGTGCGGGCGAGCCTATGCCCCGCGTTTCCTGTGGATGTGGCCGAACGCGCGGATTAGTGTGATGGGCGGTGAACAGGCGGCTAACGTGCTCCTCACCGTGAAGCGCGATCAACTGAAGCGGCAGGGTAAGCCGGATATGAGTGAGGATGAGCAGGCGGCGTTCAAACAGCCCATCCTCGACCGCTACGAAACGGAAGGCAGCCCCTATTACTCGACTGCGCGACTGTGGGACGACGGCATCCTTGACCCTGCCGAGACGCGGCGCGTGTTGGGCTTGGCCTTAAGCGCGTGCCTGAACAAGCCAGCCGAGGAAACGACCTTCGGTGTGTTCAGGATGTAGGGAGTTGCCGCCGGCAACTCCCCCTACCGACAAAAATTAACCTGTGACTTCAGCCGTGATGGGCTGCACTTCCAATAAGTCGGCCATCAAGTCATAGCTGTGTTTACGGGCTTCGTGATCGTAAATCATCGACAAGATCATAACCTCGTCAGCCTGTGTTTGCTCGATGAGCGGGAACAAGCGTTTCTTGATGGTCGCGGGGCTGCCTACGAAATGTCGTTCACGCAGCGCACCCATTTGACTCATTTCATAGGGTGAAAGCGCATATGATTTGACTTCGGTAGGGCTGGCAAGCGGACCGGAACGCCCACTTTGAATACGCAAGAAGGCATACTGTACCGAGAGGGCAAGGTCAGCCGCTTCTTCATCGGTATCTGCCGAAATAACCGATACCGCCAGAATAGCGCTTGGCTTGGGGAAAGCGGCTGAAGGTTCAAAATGATCGCGATAAACTTTCATGGCTGGAATGGCAGCCCCTCCGTTGATGTGGTGGGCGAAGGCGAAGCCCATGCCGAGTTCAGCGGACATCTGCGAACTGTAGCCACTCGAACCGAGCAACCAGATCGGCGGCAACTGCACATCGTTGGGGTAGGCGGTGATGGTGCGGAAGGGGTGTTCAGCCGGAAACGCACCATTGGCAAAGGCGAGTAGTTCGCCCAACTCCTGCGGGAAGTTATCGGCGTTCAGGTTTTCCTGTGTGCGGCGAAGCGCGAGGGCGGTCATCATATCGGTGCCGGGGGCGCGACCGATGCCGAGGTCAATCCGGTTGGGATAAAGTGCCTCTAACATACGGAATGATTCAGCGACCTTTAAAGGCGAGTGGTTGGGGAGCATGACACCACCGGAACCCACGCGGATATTGTGCGTTTCGTGGGCAATTTGGGCGATCATAATCTCCGGCGTGGTGCTGGCGATGCCACCGGAGTTGTGGTGTTCAGCAAACCAGTGACGTGTAAAACCGCGCTGGTCGGCGAAGCGTGCAAGATCAACCGAGTTGCGAAGCGCCTGTGTACTGGTGGAGCCAGAAGGAACAGGGGTAACATCCAATATGGAAATGGGCAGCGACATAGGTCAATATACCTCATTGGGGTGAAGGGCTTATCCTTCACTGACGAATTTGAACAGGCAGCTATTACCCTTGCAGAGCGAATTCAGTAATAGTCGATGTCTAGCAATAATGAAGAGTTGTTAATTTCGTAAATTTTTCACAAAAATCAATGCTTAAGCGCGAAAGGCTCGTTATACTAAGAATAATTCTTATTCAGTTAAATGCTGGCGGAGATTATTATGCAGCCGAATATCCTGATTGTTGACGATACCGTTGAGTTTGGACAACTGGTACAGGCTTCATTAAAACGCTCCGGTTTAGAGGCGGATTACGTTTGTGATGGCTACAAAGCGCTTGATTACCTGAGTGAACGGATGCCCGATGTGATGCTGCTGGACATCGGGATGCCGGGAATGAACGGCTGGGCCGTGCTGGATGAGATCAAGGTGCGCTATCCGCAGGCGACCTTTCCGGTGATTGTGCTGACAGCCTTCAACGATCCGGCGAACAAGCTGGTGGGTAAGTTTCAACAGCAGGTTTACCGTTACTGCACCAAGCCGACCGACCTGCGGACACTGGCGAACACGGTGTTGGAAGCGGCACAACGGCAGCCAGCAGCCGTTCACTAATTCTTAAATCTTCTCAATAACTTTGCGAAAGGCGACCTTACGGGTCGTTTTTTGTTTTTAGTTAAAAGGGCAAAGTTAAAAGTCGAAAGCGAAAGGCAAAAACGATTCACCACAGAGACACAGAGAACACAGAGAGTTAGGACAATGGATTATGGCGGCGGTCATGAGCCTGTTAAATTTGGCAAATTTGGCAGCAAAGGCAGCAATTTCAATTGGCAATTTTGTGCCATCAACCCTCATCCCCGGCTAAATGTTGGCAAAGTTGGCGAAAAATAGGATATTGGTGTGCTGCCCTAAAGGACTATAGCCGCCAAGATTGCCAAGCAGTAGTTTCAAGTGGCAAGTCTCAAGTTTCCAGATAAAAGCAACTACGAATCGCCAAGATTTTATTTGCAGCAAAGAAGCGAGTGGGTTGCCGCTGCAATGTTTGCTGCAAAATCGGTTATTTTGGTTGGAACGACTGAGCATAATCAAGGATTTCGTTTACAGAGTAGGTTTTCCAACCTGCAAAGTTTCGAGCACGAAGATCGGCGTAATTATTCATAAATTCAAGCGTGAAGCCCTGCGAATTCAGCCGGAATACTGGTTTGTATTGGTCGCCTTCTAACTGCGAAATCAAAATACCCTCTTCCCGCTCAATAAAGGTTGCCAATAGATGATGAATTGGATCTTCGGCAACGGTGACTGCTAGTGATTTGTCTGGTCGAGGTGAGCGAGACGACATGCCCGGACAAGAAGCAAAGTCTAAACGATACGCAATTTCCCCCGTTTCGATTGAGATAATGTTTGCGGTTGCATCTTTATTACACACTAGCCAAAAAAGGAGTGGTTCCATTCGGCTTACGCCAAAGGTAATGTCACCAGATATATAGTCAATTTTTACTGGATCGAGCAGAACCGGTTTGGGCGAACCGGCTGGCAGCGCGTCAATGTTTATGTTCTCCGGCAGCCAACCCGCACAGGGTTCAAATCCCCACAAACAACTGCCAATTTCGCGCCAGAGCTGCCCACGCGAGTCGGTGATACCCATCACAGCGACACCACATCCACCACCCGCAATGAGTGAACCATCGAGCGTGATCATGAATTGTTCGTCACTGCTCCATCGGTACTCCCGACAGCCTGTTGACCATGTATGCTTTGGTAGTTGCAGCGTATTACCTGTTCGTGTGTCGGTTAGTATTGCGGGATAATCGCCTAACGTTGTGAAGGTTCCATTCGGTGAGATTGATGAGCCATCATCACGGTAATCCGCTTCAACATTAGGGTATGAGTCGGCTAATGATGTAAAGTTTTCGGCGCTGGTTGGCTCGCTATGTGTTGTTCCATCAAAGTTCATCGTTACGTGATAATAACTGCCGATATTGTAGGTGTCCGGTTTGAGGTAAAACTCAATTTGGCGATTGGGGATATCCCATGTAATTTTGCTCATGGCGTAAGCTATCATACCTACGTTGATACCGTATTCTGCTAAAACCTGTTTGCTCTCGATATCAATGAGCCAGACGAACGTTCCGAAGTCTGTACCTTGGTTTGGGTCATAACTTCCCATAACTAGCAAGATATCGTCGCCGGAAGGTGACCATTGAAGCGATGTGGTTTTAGCAAGGGTATGAAACCAATTCACCGCGGGTTGACCTTGTAAATCAACTACAAAAGGGCTTCTTCTTTTGCTAATGTACCCGGCAATTTCTTTACCATACGCTGCGAAATATTTGCCTGATGGCGACCAACCTGCGCCGGCCAGCCCCGACATATTCGGCGGGATGATGTTGGCAGCAATCTGGCGGCTGTCGGTTCCATCCGGATGTTCAATAATGAGACCACCTAATAACATCGAATAGTAATAAAGATAAGGTTGCGCTGTTTGATCTTGAGCATCCAGCGGTTGAATATTACTGAGTGCAACCGTTAGCGCTATTGTGAGTAGGATTAAACGCAGCATCATTTTCTGCCTTTTTACTGCTATCGGAGATAACAGCATAGCATAAGAATGATTTGATTAGGTGACCATTTGGAAGACCATTTGGTAGCTTTTAAGCGCCGTTGGCACTAACTATTTTGAGGGAGCAGAGTTGTTAAGCCTGTTGGAGAATGGTTGGAATTTGGTAGACAAGGTTTGTGAAAACAAACGAAATAAATGTTGCGTATGTGTATTATGCGTCGTTTAATCATAATCGTGTAGAATGTTCTAATCTTATATTGGCGGCGAGATGTGAACATGCCTAAGAAACAAAACGATTCATCTAGGAAAAACATCGATCAAATTGTCAGTTCTTCTCAAATGCGACAAAAGGGGCAGCATGTTGTTCCTACTGATGAGGGATGGGCTGTCATTGGAGGGGCAGGTAAGAACGAAATTGCTCGTGGAAAAACACAGCGAGAGGCAATTTCTATGGCACGCGAAATCGCTTTAGGAAATCACACTGAGGTGATTATACATTCAAGAAATGGTGTTATTGCTGGACGGGAGCGATTGATAGACGAGATATGGGAATTGGATAGTGTTTTGGATGAGTCTGAGAGCATCCACAAATACATCGACTTTAAATTTTATGGTACTCGCCCTCATATTCGAGGACGTCGATTATTGGTTACGATGGTAGCTGCCAATGAACAGGCCGATCAGTTACGCATATCAGAGTTAGCAAGCGATTTTAGTTTGTCGGTCGAAGAAGTCTTAGCCGCTATTCTTTACTATCGTGAACATAAAAGTGATTTAGATCAGCAAGATCTTGAAGAACAGAAACTGTTTAATGAGATGTATGAGCAGCATGGCGAAACGAATCGCTAACGATGGCTCGCTTCTACTTTGATGAACACATGCGGCATACTGTAGCGAATGGCTTGAGATCTGAAGGCCATGAAGTTGTTATGGCTATTGAAGTTGGAATGGTCGAAAAAGATGATGATCTAGAGCATTTACCATATGCAAATGAACACAATCTTGTCATGGTCACTTTTGATCGTCCATTTGCGGGGCGAACGATGGCGCGGACGGATCATCATGGATTGGTTTGCCTTGCGGAAGATTTTCGTAACGATATTGGCGGGCAGATTCGTGCGCTTCTTAAATTCAGTAAAGACCACACGTCGGAAGGAATTATTGGAAATGTTTTTTGGCTAAAATAGTACCTCCTTATGAATTTTTCCCGAATCGCGTAAACAAATACGCTCGAAACCCCGTTCTCAGCGTATACTCATATCATTACGCCTTGCAATCTCCAACTTAGGATATGTTATGAGTTTTGAATCACCGTTGGTTATGATCGTCGAAGATACGATGGACGCAGCGCAGTTGATGCAAATTTCGCTGCGGCGCGCCGGTATTCAGGACATCCTTCATGCCGAAAATGGGCGTACTGCGCTCGACTTGCTTGAGATGTACACGCCTGATGTGCTGGTGTTGGATATCGGTATGCCGGATATGACGGGCTGGACAGTGTTGGAGTTTATTAAGCAGAAGCACGGCGACACGAGCTTTCCGGTGATTATGCTCACCGCGTTTGATGATCCGGCGAATAAGCTAATTGGTAAACTGCAATCGCGAGTATACCGTTACCTGACCAAGCCATTTGTGCCGGAAGTGCTGATTCAGACGGTGAAGGACGCCCTTGCTGCGCAGGCAACACGTACCGCATAAAGCAGTTTCTAAGCGGGTTATCGAAAATAAAAGACGCTTCTTGGAGCGTCTTTTTTGTTGAGTTTACGAAGCGGGTGTTAGTGTTGCTTCAGCGAGTGACGGGATGCCCCACAACTGCACTGGCCCGGTGGCATCGATCAGCAGCAGCACGAAGCCATCTGGTGACCAATCGGTATACAGGATTTGGCGCGTGCCCACATTGAGCGGTGCATAGGCCAAAGCGTCATCGCGCAGTTTGGTGGTATCCCACAAGATGACATCCCCGCCGAGGACAGAGGTTGCCAACAAGTTGCCATCCTGTGAGAAGGTGATGGAATTTTCGTCACCACCCGCACCGGGGAGCGTATTGACCAATTTGCCGGTTTGCGAATCCCAAACGGTTAGACTTTGAACACTACCCCCATTGATGATATAGGCGTTATCGGGTGAGTAGACCAGCACATCGGTCATGGCGCGTGGGCCGGTCGTGAGCGTGTTGGTGAGTGTCGCCGTTTGCGGATTCCAGATGCTGATCTGGCGATCTTCACCGATGGCTAACTGTGAGCCATCAGGCGAGAATACGGCTTTTGAAGCGGTAGCTTTGATTTCGGCAGTAGACTGACGGGCACGCCAATCCCAGACCTTCACCGAGCCTTCGGTGCTGACACTGACCAGCCGTTCGCCATCGTCCGAGAAAGCGAGATTGATAATGGGCAGCGTGTGAGCGGTGATGGTGGCAAGCGACTGCCGGTTCGCCACATCCCAAACCTTGATGCTGCCATCCGAGCCACCCAACGCCAACCTGCCATTGTCGCGGTCATAGGCGGCGGCACCGTTAAATGCGGGCTGCCCGTTGAGCGCTTGAATCTCGACACCGCTTTCAGCATTAAATACGCGGATCTGTCCTGTAACATCTACCGTATAGAACTCATCCTTATCGGCACCGTAATAAATTTGGGCTGCATTCAGGCGGTCGGTGTTGAAGAGTAAAGCCCCGTTAATCAGGTTCCAGCCGATCACCTGCTGATTGTTCAGGCCAACCAAGCGCGCACCATCGGGCGAAAAGGCATAGGCGAATACGGTGCTGGGCGACCCTTGCGCATCCAACCGCCCCACATAGGCAAGGCGCGGTGCGTTGTTAAGGGTGATGGTTTCGCCGGCATTCGTCCACTGCGGGGGTGGCAAGGTGGGTACGTCACGCGCTTGCGGCACAAATGTCCCGGCAGGGGCAACAGTGGGTGTTGGCACGGCAACCGGTTGCGGATTACAGGCAGCGAGTACGGCGCTTATCCCCACCAACACGGCGCATGTACGTAAACGAGTGGCAATTGCTGGCATCATGAAAGGCTCACTTTGACCCGTAGGCGCGTTTGATCGCTAGGTAAATCGAACTTAATGACCGGCTCTCTGAAGCAGGGACATACCACTCATCAACAAGCCATAACTTTCGATCTAAGGCAGGTTGATAATTTGATATATCCCTAGCTTATGCCCAACCAATTTGATTGACCCACAACCTATACTCCCGCGCCGTTTTGTCCGATTAACTTCTCATTATTGATTATAGTAGAGGACTTCTGTGGTCGCGAATAGGGATTTGATGAGACTCTTACTCATTCAATGTGTGGTTATCAGGTGGCGCATGACTGCACACTTCGGTTATATCAAAAGCGTGTAGTATTAAGGATATATGTGTCATGTGCCATTGGGGGGAAGCGATGCGGGAAAAGAAAGTGATCAAGTTAAAGCGAGAACCGGGTTCACGTATCCGCCGTTGGTTGGCTATTCTTATCGTCGCGAGTGGCTTCGCCTTATTAATCTACTTTTTTGGTATTCCTTTCTTGATTTCCGGCGGTGGACTGGAAGATACACATCCCATCCCCGGCGACGCGGCACACTTTGATCCGGTGGCCTCATACGAGCAGGTGTCCACCTATGCAGGTGTTGGTGTTGAACTGGTTTCCATCCGCGCTCAATTTGTGCGATCGGACGGCACAATGGAACTAAATGCTACTTATTCGCCAGCGCCGAGTGTGGAATACAATTTCATGCGCGAACTGAGCGCGCCGCCGCCGAATGCCCCGCCGATTGGCGCGGGTGGCGCGAATACTAAACCGTGGTACGAGCCGATTGAGATTCGCTTATTCCAGCCGGGGCAGTGGCGCAAAGTCACCAGCGCAGGTAGGTCATACACCTACATGAACCAAGGGATGCAGCGTGAAATCAGTAGCGCGGTCAACGGTCTGTCACTGCCAATAGTCAAGCCGCCAGCCTGTTCGTTTTCCGACTTGTGGGCGGTGGCACTAACCAAGGATGCTCCGCCGGAAGCTGTAGCCACCATCGACTATAACGCCTTGGGCTACCAGTTCTCGATTTCGGGGTTGTCGATCAACCTACGCTTTGGTGCAGATTGCAAATTGCGGGGAGGAATCTAGGATGATTGGGCTTGCCACTGGCAAGCCCCTACAATGTTATTGTTTGATGACTATATCACCGGCAGGGCGGCCATTGCCTTTTCAATTTCTTCCTGTGGATACTCGTAGTCCTCCAGCTTGCCGGATAGGTATGCATCATAAGCCGCCATATCGAAGTGACCGTGGCCGCACAGGTTGAACAGGATCACCTTCTGTTCGCCGCTGGCTTTGCACTTCAGTGCTTCCTCGATCACGGTTGCAATGGCATGAGTGGGTTCCGGCGCGGGGACGATGCCTTCGGTACGCGCGAACTGCACACCGGCTTTGAAGGTGTCGAGCTGCGGGATGGCACGGGCTTCGATCAACTGCTGGTCATAGAGTTCGCAGACGATGCTCGCCATGCCATGATAACGAAGCCCTCCAGCATGAAATGGCGGGGGAACATAGTCCTTGCCCAGCGTGTACATCTTGACCATCGGCGCGAGGCCAGCCGTATCGCCGAAGTCGTAAGCATAAACCCCTTTGGTCAGGCTGGGGCAGGCCGCCGGTTCACAGGCGATAATGCGCGTGTTCTTGCCTTCGGTCAGGTTCTTTTGGATGAACGGTAATGCGATACCGGCGAAGTTGCTGCCGCCGCCCGCGCACCCTACTACAATATCGGGATACTCCCCTGCCATTTCCAACTGCTTGAGTGCTTCATCACCGATCACCGTTTGATGCATCAGCACATGATTCAGCACCGAGCCAAGCGCGTACTTATATTTGCCGCCGCTGGTGGCTGCTGCTTCTACCGCTTCGCTGATGGCGATACCCAGTGAGCCGCTGCTGTCAGGGTTTTTGGCGAGGATGCCACGTCCGGCGTTGGTGCGCTCGGATGGGCTGGCGTAAACGTTCGCGCCGAACGTTTGGATGATGGCGCGGCGGTAAGGCTTTTGTTGGTAGCTGACCTTCACCATATACACCTCGCATTCGAGGCCGAAGAAATTGGTGGCGATGGAAAGCGCCGTTCCCCACTGTCCTGCGCCGGTTTCGGTGGTTAAGCCCTGCACGCCTTCCGCTTTGTTGTAGAAAGCTTGTGGAACAGCGGTGTTCAGCTTGTGGCTGCCGCTGGGGGATGTGCCTTCATATTTGTAGTAGATGTGTGCAGGTGTGCCGAGTGCCTTTTCTAACCGTCGCGCACGCAGCAGCGGGGTAGGCCGCCACAGCTTATAGATTTCGCGCACTTCATCAGGGATGTCGATGTAACGATCTTTGCTGACTTCTTGCATGATGAGCGCCATCGGGAACAGCGGCGCGAGGTCTGCGGGGCCAATTGGCTGGTGGGTGCCGGGGTGCAGGACTGGCGGCAGCGGTCGGGGGAGGTCGGCTTGAATGTTATACCACTGATGAGGAAGTTCGGACTGCGGAAGTTCAAAACGTATTTGTTCGTCAGCCATTATCAAAAACTCCTTTAAAGAAATGTTTAGGCGAGGAGTGCGATGCAGGGCGACAGTGCATGAGTCGCACAGTTTATCCCGTGAATGAGCGAAGGGCAACCGAACTCAACGATGTAAAGTTATTTAACGATCACATTAAATGATTGTTAAATCATTTAACATTCCATTATTGCTTTTAACATAAATTTAACATATAGTCTCTTTACGTGGTTTGTAACGGTAATGTTTGACATGCAGGTACTGAGGATTATTTATGGGTGCTTTGCTGCCGCTTTTACTGTTGATTGCTGCTCAAGATATTCTGACGGGCATCTTTGGTGCGCCCAGCATCGTGGCGACCATTATTGCCTCGAAAGCGATGGAACCGCGTCGTGCGATCTTGCTTTCGACACTCGCCCAACTGATCGGCCCACTGTTGTTCGGTGTGGCGGTCGCGGCTGCCGTCGGTAAAGAGGTCGTGGACTCGAACGGCCTCACACTAAACATGCTGTGCGCGGCGCTCGTTTCCACCGTATTTTGGATGCTGTTCGCTTGGTATACCCGCATCCCTTCCAGCTCGACTCATGCGCTGATCGGCGGGTTGGTCGGGGCGGTGCTGGCAGGGCTTGGCCCATCAGCCATCCACAGCGGCGGCTTGCTCAAGATGATATTAAGCCTGACACTGACGGCGACTCTGGGTGTTATCGGCGGGTATGGGGTGGCACGGTTATGTTATCTATTCACGCAAGCTGCCAGTCACCGCGCCAATAATTTATTTAATAAAGGTCAATTGATTACCGCCATCTTTTTAGGGTTCGCGGTCGGCAGCAGCAACGCCCAAAACGCGATGGGCATCACCACGTTAAGCCTGTTGGTGGCAGGTGTGATTACTAAGTTTGAAGTACCACCGTGGGTGATTGTCGGCAGCGCGGTGTGTTTGGCGCTCGGTAACTTGATCGGCGGTACGCGCCTTATCAAGTCGATGGGGGGTGATTTCTTCCAAGTGCGCCCGCTGCACGGCTTTAGCGCTGAAATTTCCTCGACATTTATTATCCTCGGCAGTTCGGTGCTGGGCGGTGACGTTAGCACGACCCACGTCACCAGTATGTCGATTATCGGCGCAGGCTCGGCAGAAGGCGTGTCGATGGTGCGCTGGTCATTTGTGCAGCGCGTCCTGCTGACATGGCTGCTGACTATTCCGGCGACTGCCGTGTTCGCGGGTGCGGTTTACTTCGTTATGCGCCATTTGCTGCTGATGCCAGCCTAAGTCTGGCGCACAACGGTGATCTTTACCGACTCATTGGTTACGACCAGCGGCCAATGCGGGGCGTAGAAGGCTGGCCTTGAAAACCAACCGATAGATGCTCGAACTTTTTACCGGATATCAGTGCAGCACATTTCCGATCTACTGTTAGTAATGCACGCATCAATCGCACAAATAGGGATTTGAACATAATAGACCTGACCTTTCTATATGCTTCAAAACTATTATAGTCCTATTTCAGTCATCTTGCATCCATAACACGCTACTTCTGTAGAAGGAGGGCTTGTGACCCTCCCAAAACTCTTCTTCTACTCGACTTCCTGCACCCACACTCGTGTACCTTCTTTAAACGAGGGCGCGGGGAATGTCACGAGGTCAACCCGCCACGGTGTGAGCTTCAACCGGCCAACGTTCTCGTGGTCATAGCGGATGATGTCGGGGGCGGGGTCAAAACCCAGCGGCTCCGGCATCGATTTGAAGAACTCCCATACGCGCTGCTTTTCATCAAGGTCGTCAACCCATTGGGCTTTCGCGTCGATATACACCGGCTGCATGATGTTGGTGACGTAAGCCAGTGATACGAACGGATTCTTTGCCAGATGTTTTGCTTTGTACGAGTCGCGGTGTGTACAAATCCAGCCGGTTGCGCGTTCCCACAGCGGGTGCAGGATGCGTGAACGGGGACGGTCGTGTTCGTCGACAGTAGCGACGCTGCACCAGATCATGGTGTTCACACGCTGAATAAAATCGGTTTCGATCTCGGAGAAATGAGTGACTTTCAAGGTTAATCTACTTTCCGGTTTGGTAACCGTGACTGTAAGCTAGAGAATCAAAAGCCGCCGGGAACTTTCCACGGCGGCGAGAAATCAGCGATGAGCAGTGTCAACACATAGCGTAATGGATACGAGGTATGAACATGCGAATCGCCGACCCGTCAATTAGGAATAGATACCCATCTTGGTTGGTCATTATGCGCGAGACGCTGTGGTCATTTCCTACCCTTCGAACCGGTTTACGGGTCACGGGGGTTGCACCGCCGCGATGGATACAGTGTAAAAAAGGTTGTCGTCATTGTCAACCATAATGCCTATTGCACCTCGACTTTGGTCAGGCAGGCGATGAAAACCAGTACGACCGCCGCGATAGAAGCGAGGGTTCGGATGTTGTGAAAGAGCATCCACGCCGAGCCGCTGCCCTGGAATTCCTGCCGAATACGTTCAGCCTCGGCCTCTGAAATGGCGGACACATCGACCTTATCCAGCTTCTCATTCAGGGGGATGTTACCACCCGCCGTCACCCCGTTCGAGCCGATGATGTGCAGCACCGCAGCCGCTACCAGCAGCGGGAACTGCGTCGTGCCCCGGTGCAGGAAGGCCGCGACCGGCAGCAGGATCGTCGGCCCGAAGAAGCTCAGGAAGAACACCGGATTTTTGATCTTGAGATTGATCGCCTGCATCGCCGTGATATGTTCTTTGGGCTTCAAACTCCGCAGCGATGGCACGACCGCCACGTTAAAGCTGTAGAACACACCCGCTAGCAAACCGGAGAGTGTGCCACCGATAATCAGCAGAGTATTTTCGACTGTCATTGCTAACCTCGATTCGTGAATAGGCTTGTGCTTAAAGTGCTTTGACCGGAAACTGAATTTCAGTAACAAGATCGCTGCCATCCGCCTGTTTCGGCACTTGCAGCGAAAGCTCCCGCGCCGCGCCTGCCAATCGGTAATGGTTCGCTTCTGCCCACAGGCCGATCTGCCCGTATCCTGTGTGGATGGTTTCGAGCGCCCCCTTGACCACAATCGTTGCCATCGTCGGCTCGGCAGGCAGTTCGCGGAATGTGAGCTGTAGACCGTCGTAAAGACTCACTGGCGCATGGCTCGGCGCGTCGATCAAACGCCCAATTTCGAGATCCATATCGCGGTCGGTAATACCGTCACTGTGGCACATGACGAAGCACAGGTCAGCGGCGGATTTGGGTGGCAGGGCGCGGCGGATGCTGCTCATCATCTCCATGCCGACCGCAAACGAGTCGACCATGCTGCGCACACTCAACACCGGCTGCTCGGCGACACGCTTAATCACCACATTCAACGGCATGTGCGTTTCGGCGCTGCGGATTGACTGTAAACGCGACTCGATGCTTCTCAGCCGTTTGAGTTCACCCTCAAGTGTTTGCTCGATCTCAGCTTTCCGCAGTATCAACATGCCCTGAATTTCGTCAGTCGAAATGTTGTCTTTGAGGATGCGCTGGATTTGGTCGAGCGTCAGCCCCAAATCCTTGAGCGCGAGGATGCGGTTAAGCTGCGTCATCTGCTCGGCGCTGTAGTAACGGTAGCCCGTGCGCTCGTCAATCCGAATCGGCTGCAAAAGCCCGATTTCGTCATAGAAACGCAGCATCCGTTTGGATACCTGCGCCAGTTGTGAAAACTCGCCGACTGTGAACATGCGTCCTCGCTTGTCTGTACTGATGCGTTGATCCTACACGTTTCCGTAACGTGAACCTCAAGCCCTTCTCATCATTTACTCATCTTTAAAGCTGGATGTTTGACTCGTATTTATCCAACCTGAAGCTTATTCCAATCCGCCGCTTACGCTGACTACGTAAACTCAAAATCATATTCGTGGGAGGCTGCATGAAACCCTTTAACTACGATCAGGACTTCACCAAAATTGACTTCCGCCAGCATCCGGAGTTGTATCAGGTCGGCAAAGGTGAGCAGGGTGTGCTGATGGTCGAGCCATATAAATCCGAAATCTTGCCGCACTGGCGTTTCAAAACACCCGACATCGCCCGTGAGTCGTCAGAGAAGATTTACGAGATGTTCCTCGACTATAAGGCGAACGGTGATTTTGTCGGCATGGATATGGCGCGGAAGTTCTTGCAGATGGGCTATACCCGTTCGCGCCGCTATGCCAACCACAAAACCGGACGCAAGTATGATAACGATAAACAGGTGCTCCCGCGCGAAGAAGACCCCATCAAAGCGGAGTCGGCACGTATCTTTTACGCCATTTATCAGCAGGCGAAAACCGATGCCGAGTACATGAAGTTGAAGAAAGCCCACCAGTCAAAATACGAGGTTGAGGATTAAGGCATCGCGACGGAGGCCATCCGCGCATACTCGCTGGGCGACACACCGACGATCATCTTAAAGTCTTTGATGAAGTGCGCTTGGTCGAAGTACCCCAACCGCTGCGCCATGTCGGTGTAATTCACCACGTCCGTGCCGATAATCTGGTCAACCGCCTCTTGCAGCCGGTAGCGCTGGATGACCCACTTGGGGCTGATGCCCACGTACTGGCTGAACAACCGCTGCAAACCCCGCTTGCTCATATGAACACGGCTCACTAGTTCATCCACCCGTGTCATCTCACGGTCGTTAATCACCACGTCGATAATCGTGTTGACCAGCGCCACGTTCGGGTCGCGCTCCGGCAGGCGCTCGCACAAGAACTGCTCCATCTGCGTTAGCGCTTGCTCGTCATCGTCCGTTGCCAGTATGCCGCGTTCGAGGTCATCACCTGCCGCGCCGAAAATATTGCCCAGCGGCACTTGCTGGTCGGTGAGGGCTGAGATCGACGATTGCATATAGGGGTAAAACCCGCCCGGACGGAACTTGGCGGCGATCACGCGCCCTTTGCCCGTCAATCGTCGGCTGAACTTGCCGCTTGTCAGCCCGAACACACCCGAAGCGTTCTCCTCCACCACAAATTGTACGCACGGATATGTCAGCACTTCTTGCGTGTGTGGTTCTTGCCCGCGTAAATCCCAATGAATCACCCAGTACCAATCCACAAAATAGGCGAGTTCCGGCGTGGGCAGGTAGCGCAGGAATTGGAATTTCTCGTAGGCGGTTTGTGGGTTCAAGATCGCTTTAACTTGGGTCGTTGCTAGTTGCATATTGGCCTATTCCGAAGCGTTTGTCTCGTCGGTGACAATCACCATGTCGAGCGGTGCATCCGGTACCGCGATTTTGCGCAGCGCGAACGTTTCCAAATCCACGACCGTCAGGCCATCCCAACCGCCGTTGAGCAAATACCCGCCGGAAAGATACGCATACTTTCCATCCGGCGAGACGATAACTTTCTCGTGGGCTTCGATCAGCGGGATAATCGTTTCCTGCATAGTCGCCATCTCGATAAGGGTCAGGCTCGGTGTGTTGCTCACTTCCCCCGCTGCGCCTGTGCCGACGATGATGAGTTTTGATTGGTCGGGCGTGAAGGCCACCCCGTGCTGGTGGGTGCTGGCGGTGAGTGGGGTTGTCGTGTACTCACCGGATAGTGGGTCGAGGTCAACCAACGTGCGCCCCTGATACGGCAGCCACAAATGCCCGTCCGCAGCTACGGCG
>JAPUDW010000060.1:0-18356 GCA_027492915.1 Bacteroidota bacterium
TAAAAAAATTCGTCGTCGGTCAGGCCAAAGCCGTGCAGCAAAACCGTATCCGTGTGCTAACCAGCCGGATGGAACTAAATACCCCTTAGCAAAAGATTGCTCAATCTTTCCAATTATGCGAATATTATATATGGACGCCATCTTTACAAACTTTTAGTTCCTGAAGTGAACATAAAAAATCTTTATATGTTACTGTTAGCCTAACACCGGATGTAATCCAAGGGATTGGTATGACTCTGCGAAAGAAAACGCTTCTCATAACCGGCTTCATGGTTGCCGGTATGGTATTGCTCGTTTATATCATCGCGCAGTTGGTCATCCTCCAAAGCTATATCCAATTGGATAAAGACGCCGCCAACCAGAATACCCGCCGCGCCGTCAACGTGTTCGACAGTCGTTTACACAGCATGGAAAAGGTTATTGTCGACTGGGCGTTCTGGGACGACACCTATTTATTTGCAGATGGCGAGTATGAGAGTTTCGTCGAGGATGCCATCTCGGACGATGCGTTCATCACCCTGAACCTCAACATGATGTTGTACATGAACAAAGCGGGTGAGCTTATCAATGCATCCGGTTTTGATCTTGCCAACAGCGTACCCGTAAATGTACCGGACAATGTTATCGATTTACTGACCCACGACTCATTGCTGACCACACTGAATGAGGCGTCAAACATCAAATCCGGTATCGTTGACATCGGCGGGCAAAAGTTGATGGTCGCCTCCGCCCCTATCCTCAAATCAGATTTTTCTGGGACTCCCAATGGTACTGTTATCATGGGGCGTTACTTAGACGACCAAGAAGTCGCCTCAATTAGCGAAACGCTGGGTCTGACCATTCAGGTTTTCGCCTACAACGCAGCCAACCTCCCCGACGATGTTTCAACAGCTAGAGCCGCGTTGACCGGTCAATCGCCTATCTTTGTACAAACCCTAGCGGATAATGAACAATCCGGTTACGCCATCATCAACGACATGCAAGGCGAACCTGACCTGATTATGCGGCTTGACATGCCCCGCAGCGTCTACCAGCAGGGTAAACAAACTCTCTCGTACTTCATCATATTTTTGGTGATCGTCGGTGTCGTCTTTGGCGCGGCTATTCTATATGTGCTGGAAGCCTCGGTGCTGTCCCGCATGGCAGATCTAAGCCGCAGCGTTGTCGAAATCAGCGAGAGCAATGACCTGCATAAGCGGGTGGCAGCGACCGGCGAGGATGAACTCTCCAGCTTATCCAGTGTAATTAATAAACTGCTGAATTCAACTGAGCAGTCACAAGTTGAACTTAAACACCGGTTGGAAGAACTCGCAATCCTACAAAACCAGAAAGATCGGTTCTTCACCCACGCCGCCCATGAATTCCGCACCCCGCTAGCGAACTTTAGAACGCACCTGTATCTGGCACGTAAGCGACCCGACCGTGCCGATGAATATCTGGGTGTTCTGGAAAAAGTAACGCGCCAGATGACCGAGTTGGTCGAAGATATTTTCGATGTCGCCCGTTACGGTGAACGCAGCATTGAACTCCATGAGCTGTTCACCCCGTTAGGACAGTTACTCAAGGACATCAGTGCCGACCAACGCCCATTCGCGACCACCAAGGGTATCGAGTGGGAAGAAAACTTTGCCGCCGAAAAACTTAATGTGATGGTGGATAACGCACGAATCACCCAAGCACTGAGCAAAATCATCAACTACGTCATCAGTTTTACCCCACCTAACGGGAAGGTCAAATTGGATCTGAGCCGTTCGCAAGATCAGGCTGTAATTCGTATTGGCAGCACCACGATGAATGTGCGCCGTGAACTAGCTTCCCAGATTTTCCAACCGTTCTTCCGCACAAGCGAAGGCAGCACGGTCACCACTGGGTTAGGGTTAACCGTCGCCAAAGAAATTATCGAACGGCATCACGGGCGCATCCAATTTGAACCAAACGATGACAAAGGCGGTACATTTATCATTGAGTTGCTCTTGATGAACGAAGTGGATGCTGACAATAAAAAACCGATCCTACAAAATACACCCTAATGGGGCGGAAGCCATCCGCCATTCAACGGTTCACTACAACCCGCCCCTTACATGAACAATGAGTACCCAAATTAATGTCAATTACATGGCTTACTGAACCAATCTATGTAGCCCCTTCTGCAATCGACAAAGTTGGAATATTTTCCTCTCAACCGCTGCGTTCCGGCGATACCATCTTCCAAGTAATCGGTCAATATATCCGCAATGGATATTCGGCTGAATTTGCCCAAATGGGGCCGAACTGGATTGGCATCAGCAAGGAACTGTGGCTAGACCCCGACACAGCAAACCCGATGAACTTCATGAACCATTCGTGCGAACCGAATTCGATTGTGACCGAGGGGTTAAAGGTGATTGCGCTCAGGGATATTCAGGCGGGTGAAGAAATTGTGATGGATTATTCAACGACCGAAATTGACCCGTTCTGGCAAATGCCGTGTCACTGTAACAAGCCATCCTGCCGCAAGGTCATTCAAGCATTCCAATTCTTACCTGACCATCTGCGGCAGCTTTACCAACCCAAAATGTTAGCGTCTCTGTTCACGGATGCCCTGCCGATCAACGTCACCATCCCACCCGCGTAAACCAGCGCTACTCCGCTGGCTCGGTATGGATGGTAATGCGCTCCAGCAAAGCAATACGCGCTTTTAGAAGTGTTTCGGCACTTTCGGCGATCTGGTGCGCGGCCTCGACCGAAATTTGGGCAGGTAAAGTGACATGCATCGTTAGCGTGAAACCCATCAATGTTGGAAACACCTCGAAGTGATGCCAATCAGCCTGAGGGAAGTTATCTCGCAGTAGTTCAGCCGCGCCGGCCTTTAAAGCCGCAATTTGCTGCTGCTGATCCTCGCTAAAGACGGCGGTGGGTGAATGAGCGGGTTCAATGTGCGTAATAACTTCCGCCACTTCCGGTAAATGGTCGCGCACATCCGCTTCGAGTTGGCTCACCTGCTGATGCGCCTCTTGTAACGTTTGTCCCGCAGGCACTTCCACATGCATTTCCAAAACTTTGCCCTTCTGCCCCTCGCGCAGGAAAACCTCGTGGGTCGCCAATCCTAAAGCATCTGCCCGTGCGCGGGTGAGCAGCGCATAATCCGTCTGGTCAGTTTCAGCCGGAACAAAGTGAACTTCAACTTCGGCAAGACCAGTAATTTTCCGTTCAAGTTCGGCACGGATCGCACTGCCAATCGCTTGCGTTTGGGCAGCCGTCATCGCTGGTGCAACTTGCACATCAATATCGACCTGTACCGCATCCAGCGAACCACGACTGCGCGCCCGAACGACATGCTCGACACTCGGTAGGGCTTGCACCCATTCAATGAGCTGCTGAGGGTCGAAAGGCGCGGTATCCACCAACACGCGGGTGGTGCGGCTCAACACTTCCCACGCGGCTTTAAGAATGAACCCGATAATAACGATAGTAGCGGCAGTATCCGCCCATGACCACTGGAACACCGCTACCAACCCCATGCTGACCAGCACGGATATTGTGACGAAAATATCGGAGCGTGTATGAGCCGCATCTGCACTCAACAACTCGGAGTTTAAGCGGTTCGCAGCCCGCGTTTCATAGGTGTTGACGAAAATATTCACGGCCAATGTCACGATCATCACCACGAAGGCCAGTGGCGCAATAACCAACGTCTCATGTGTACCCTGCAAGCGTTCAATGACCGTCGAGATAAGTTCAAAAGCGGTGAGCAGCAAGAAAGCACCAATCAGCAGGGCGGCAATCGTTTCGAAGCGCCGATGTCCATACGGGTGGTCGGCATCCGGTGGGCGGTTGGCAAGGCGGTTCGCAAACAGCGCGATCACGTTCGATGAGGCATCCACAAGGGAGTTAACACCGTCTGCGGAGATCGACAAAACACCACTCCATGCGCCGATGACGATCTTGGAGACAGCCACGAGAATATTCAATACGAGGGTGATAACCAATACCTGCCGGACTTCATCGCCTTTGTTGGGTTGTGATAATGCCTTGACCACTGATGTCATTAAACCTCTTGCCTGAGCTATCCTGCTTTCTATTCGATCATAAAGTCATTCTTGCTGTTTCGACAATCACGAACATGATAATTAGGCTGGGCTTATTTACGCTAAACCCTCTCCAAAATTAGCTTACGCCTTAATGCCCTTTTACTTTTAAGGTATAATCGCGCCCGAAAGGTGGATGCCTAAGATTCTATGGATGCTTTGCAATTCATTCCCATTCTGGTCGTCGGTTTTGCAGCCTCGTTAGGGTTAACACCCGTTTCGCGCCGCATCGCAATGCGCCTCGGCGTGGTGGATAAGCCTAACCAGCGTAAAATCCACAACGACCACAAGCCTTTGATGGGCGGCCTGGCGATTTATGCGGCATTGGTGTTATCACTGCTGCTGTTCAGCCCACCGCAGCACTTTAGAGAACTCGGCTTTATCCTCGCGGGGACAGCCGTGCTGGCGGGGGTCGGCTTGCTGGATGACCGCTATAACCTCGGCATTCGCATCCGCCTCGTCGCCATGACCGTTGCCGCCTTAGGTCTGGTTGCGGCGGGGATTAGTATTCAACTTTTCCAAACGCCGTGGATTGACATTCCACTGACGATTTTTTGGGTGCTGGCAATCACCAACGCCACCAACTTTATGGATAACATGGACGGCCTGACGGCAGGCATCAGCGCCATTGCAGCCGGATTCTTCGTCATCATTGCCTTCTCGCAGGGGTTAACGCTGGTCACTAGCTTGGCGGCTGCGCTCATGGGCAGTGCGGTTGGTTTCCTCGTCTTTAACTTCAGCCCATCCAGTATTTTCATGGGGGACATGGGGGCGCTGGTGCTGGGATTCGTCATGGCGACATTGGGCATCAAACTCAAGTTTGGCGTACAACCGTTGAACGTCACATGGATGATTCCGCTGCTGGTACTGGCGGTGCCGCTGTTTGATATTACGCTGGTGGTTGTCACTCGACTGTTGGAAGGCCGTTCGCCAGCACAGGCAGGTAAAGACCACACCTCGCACCGTTTGATGAGCATCGGTTTTAGCCAGCGGCAAACGCTGTTCATCTTGTATACCGCAGGTATCATTTTTGGGGCAATTGGCGCATTAGTTGGGGCTGCGCCGCCGGACATCGCACTACGGGTCGGGGTTGCAGGGCTGCTCTTTCTGGCAGGGGCTTTCCTACTGATGATGTGGATACGCCTGCGCTACCAAAAACCCGTACAACCGCCAACCCAACCGCCCGCACAGCCTTAGGAACACACTATGAGTACAACATATGTCGTGACCGGGGGTGCAGGCTTCATCGGCTCCCACATTGCTGAACGCTTGTTGAAAGACGGTCACAAAGTTCGGATTGTCGATAACTTTATTACGGGCAAGCGCGATAACTTAGCCGTGCTGCAAGGTGATGTCGAGTTCCATGATGTCAGCATCACCAACGCGGCTGCCCTGCGCCCGATCTTCGAAGGTGCGGATACGGTATTTCACCATGCCGCGTTAGCCTCAGTTCCCCTGAGTATCGAGAAACCGCTGCTGACGCACGAACATAACGCAACTGGAACCCTCAACGTATTGGTGGCAGCCAAAGACGCTGCGGTGCGGCGGGTGGTCTACGCTGCTTCATCCTCGGCTTACGGCAACGATGCCTCCGAGCAGCAGGCGGAAACCACCCCACCCAAACCGATTTCACCCTATGGCGTATCCAAGTTAGCGGGGGAATATTACTGCCAGAGCTTTGCCCATGTTTATGACCTCGAAACCGTGTGTTTGCGCTACTTCAACGTGTTTGGTGCGCGGCAAGACCCCATGTCGCAGTACGCAGCGGTGATCCCTTTATTCGTAACCAGCATGATCGACGGTAAAGCACCCATAATTTACGGCGACGGCTTACAATCGCGCGATTTCTGCTTTGTCGAGAATATCGTTCACGGCAACCTGCTGGCGGCACAATCTGAACAGGCGAATGGCGAAGTCATCAACATCGCCACCGGAATGCGGGTGAACCTGTTAGAACTGGTGACCCACATTAATGCCTACCTCGGAACAGATATTCAGCCGATCCACGCTGAAGGACGTGCTGGTGATGTGAAGCACTCACGGGCAGACATTACCAAAGCAGGCGAACTGCTCGGTTACGAGCCGGTGGTGGAATTCGACGCTGGACTCAAGCAAACTATCGAGTGGTATAAGGGCAGGTCGTAACAGCATGCGGGTTGTCCACATCATTAAGGTGGTTGGCATCGCCGGTGCCGAGCGTCACCTCATCACCCTACTGGCGGGGCTGCGTGAACACGGTATCGATGCGCGGATGATCGTGCTGGTCGAACAAGACAAGCCGATGCCGGATTATGTGCAAGCCCTGAGCGAACGTGGTATTCCGGCACAAACGGTGGTGATCCGGCATCATGCCGATGTCACCCTGCTTGGGCGGCTGCGGCAGGAACTGGTGACACTGAAGCCCGATATTGTCCACACCCACCTTATCCATGCCGACCTATATGGAACGCTGGCGGCACGTTGGGCAGGTGTTCCGACCGTCATCAGCAGCCGCCACAATGACGACGCTTTCCGCTACCGTAAGCCGGTGATGATATTCAACCGTCTGCTGTGGCGAATGACCGACACAGGGCTGGCTATTTCTGACTCGATTGCGCGTTTTAGCATCAAGGTTGAGAGGGCGAAACCGGAGCAAATCCAGCGAGTCCATTACGGCATGGACATCAGCCAACCGCCGCTCGACCGCGCCACGGCGAAACAGCGTTTAACCGCTGAACTGAATCTGCCCGACCAGAGTATTTTGGTGGGAATGGTATGCCGATTGATCGAGCAAAAAGGTGTACGCTATGGCTTAGAAGCGTTTGCTGCCGTGGCGCGGGACTTCCCACTAGCCCATCTACTAATCGTTGGTGACGGCTTGCAGCGGGCAGAACTGGAAGCCCAAGCTAAGGCATCCGGTATGACTACGCAGATCCACTTCCTCGGCTGGCGCAAAGATGCACAAGCGTTAATGGCCGCGCTTGACATGCTGCTCGCACCAAGCTTGTGGGAAGGGTTCGGGCTCGTGCTGCTCGAAGCGATGGCGGGGCAAACCGCGATTATCGCCAGCAACGTGAGCGCGATACCCGAAGTGGTCAGCGACCGCGAAACAGGGCTGCTGGTTCCTCCGCGTGATGTCGAAGGGTTGAAGGCGGCACTTGCTGAACTGTTAAAGGACGGGGCGCTCCGGCAGCGTATGGGGCTGATGGGACGTGACCGATTAGAAAACACATTTAATGCAGCGCGTATGGTCAAGCAGACAATCGCACTATATCATACGGTGACCGATGGAATTTAAGGACAGGTTATGGCAGTCAGAACGTTGCAGGAAAGTATCCAACTCGAAAAAGATTTGGTCGAGGCGATCAAGCAAAACACGCGCAAACATGGTGGTGCCATCCTCAAAAAGCTGCTGATGAGCTTTGCGCTGCCCTATGTGATTTTTATTATCTTGTGGGTAATCACCAGCGAAATTCGCAACATGGTCGCTGTTCAATACGACGATACTACACTGAACACAACCAGTTTAATTTCGAGTGTTTTACTTGTCGTGCTGCTCACGATTATGGTCTGGCGCTGGCTGGAAAAGCGCTTCCACGGTGTCGCGTTGGTGGGACAGCTCGTGGGCGTTTCCAAAGCAGTGCTGGTGGTCGAAAAGAAGATTGACGAGACCAAACAAAAGAGTGAAGCCACCCCGAACGATGTTACCGAAATCGAGCGGTTGGCCTATGCGGCGTGGGATCAATATGCCCAAGTGATGCGGGATGCCGGACTAGCGGTTGACTAAATAATTGAACGGATAGCTGATGAGCCAAGCACAACGTCCGATACGCATTATGAACCTCATCGCCCGGTTAAACGTCGGTGGGCCAGCCGTAGCCGTCACACACCTAACCGAGCAATTGACTGCGCCGGATTATGAAAGCCTGCTGGTTTGCGGGACGATTGAGCCGGGTGAAGGCGATATGACGTACTACGCGCTTGAACGCGGGATCACGCCAATTGTCGTCCCTGAACTGGGGCGTTCGTTAAGTATGACCCGTGACATCCGCACCCTATGGAAAATCTATAAGCTCATCAAAGAGATCAAGCCGGATGTGGTACATACCCACGCGGCTAAGGCAGGGTTCGTGGGGCGGCTGGCGGCGTGGTTAGCCGGCGTTCCGGTGATCGTCCACACCTTCCACGGGCATGTCTTTAGAGGATATTTTAGCCCTGCCAAGACCCAATTTTTCATCACCTTAGAGCGCCTTGCCGCGCGGATGTCCGATACGGTGATTACGCTTTCGGATGGGCTGCGGCGCGAACTGGCCGAGGAGTACCACATCACGCGCAAGGGGCGGATTACGGTGCTGCCGCTTGGCCTCGACTTGACCTATCTAACGAAGATGCCGCGTAAAACAGGGGATTTCCGCAAGCTGTACGGCATCCCAGCCGATGCGCCGTTGGTGGGCATCGTGGGGCGTATTACGCCGATTAAAAACCATGCGTTATTTTTGGAAGCAGCGGTGAAAATCCGCGAAAAGCTGCCGAATGCCCATTTCGTGATCGTGGGTGACGGCGAGTCACGGGTGATCATCGAGGCGCTGGTTGACCAACTCGGACTACGAGAGGCCACGATCTTTACCGGCTGGCAGAAGGATGTGGGGCACGTCTACAGCGATTTGGATGTCATGGTCATCAGCAGCGTGAACGAAGGCACGCCCGTAACTGTGATCGAAGCGCTAGCAGCAGGTTGTCCAGTCGTAGCGACCGCAGTCGGTGGCTTGCCAGACTTGCTCGACCACGGCAAGCTGGGCAAACTGGTTGACCAGAACGCAAGCTCACTGGCAGCCGCCATCGTTGACACGCTCAACAATCCACCGGACGGGCGCGAGGCGCAGTCGTTGATGGTTGACCGCTACGGCATTGAGCGGCTGGTGAAAGACCTCGACGGGTTATACCGTGGGATACTGGCGAAAAAGAACCGTAACCGATAATCACTGAAAAACAGCCAATTAAAAGCGATTAAACCGTCAAGAATACCGAGTTTTAGTTCAAAAGATCTCTAATAAATCCTTATTCAAGTTTGGACACATCCCAAATACGGACGGTGCCGTCTTCATCTCCACCTGCTAGCAAGCGCCCATCCGAACTCCATGCTAACGCGAAAGTATGCACGTCAGGGATGATAGAGGTAGGCTCAGCATCCAAACCCATCGCAGCAGACTCGATTGGATAGATGCCAACGCCAAACGAGTTACTGACGGCAATAGAACGACTATCGGGATGCCAAGCGTGATGGAACTCTGTATCCGCATCCAGCACAGTTGTGACATGAGCAGCTTCGGCTGAGGATGGATCGACTTTCAAGACATCGAGCCTATATTCAGTTTGACCGCTGCCTGCGATACCGCGATAGCCGACTAAGGCAACCATCGAGCTATCAGGACTCCAAGAGATGTCGTATAGAAATGCGAAAAAGCTTGAACGTAATCGGTTAATCATCTCACCAGTTTCAGCGTTATAGACCCATGCCGAATTTTCTTCGTCCATTGAATCATGGGTGATAACAGCCAACATAGAATTATCAGGACTCCAGACTATTTTAGTTGGAGCATCTTTAATCTCGATTTTGGCAATTTCTTTGTCCGGTGAGAGGCTCATATCTACCGTTGAAATCGTAAGTGGTTGGTCACTTAAATGAGTGACAACACGGGTAAAATCATGGTTCCATGTGTAACTTGGTAGAGAATCACCTGAACCATCCCACGCGACATAGCCGGGTGTTTCATGCCTTACGCCGATGTATTTACCTGTGCGTGCATCCCATTCTACGATAAAGGTAATCGGAAAAGCGCCGGGGGCTGTAATTTCAGGGAGAGATAGAAAGCCTATCAACTTGTCATTCCCATTCCATCGCAATTCGTCGAGCCGCCAGCCCTCAAAAGGTATCGCTGCTGTTATTTGCTGTGGCTGATCGGGCAGCGACAAATCCCAAACACTCACCGTTTCGTTGAGTGAGCTTGCAGTGGCGAGATGCTGATTATCCGGCGACCATGCGAATATGCGGGGTGTTTCGGTGTGAACCGAACTGAGGCGCAAAGGTTCGTCATCTCCAAGTCGCCAAATCATGATTTGACCGTCATAGGTCAAAATCGCCCAAATACTAGCATTAGGATGTTTTTTTGTGCGGAAAGCACTCTCGAATGACCCAACTGTTTCATCAAATGTCCATTTCTCGGTATTCCATATGTGGAAGCTCATGCCTCCTGGCGGCGACACGTAGCGGGATGCTATCACTAGCTTCTTACTATCATCGAGCCACCACATGTCAAGATAAGCACTAAAATCAGCCATAGTTGGATCAACATCACTCAGTAAGTCGCCTGTTTCGACATCCCACGCATGAACTGTAGCTGGAATGGATGTTACGCCCACCAATACCGAGCCGTCTGCACTCCACTGTATGTTTCCCCAATATAGGTCGGGGTACTCACTCATATATGTTTTTATAACTGCCCCTGTGGATGCATCCCACACGCGCACTTGACTACCCATTTCTTCGCCGAGATCAACGACCCCAGCGATCTGTGTACCATCGGGATGCCATGTCAATGTGAACTTCAGGTCAGGAATTGAAAGCACGATTTTACCCGTATTTGCATCAAGCACCTGCGCCCCTGCATATGATGTGACAGCTAAACGCTCCCCTTCCGGCGACCACGAGATGCCTATGTACTCTTCGTCGACAAATGCCCATGTGTGAACTTGCTTCAGTTCGAAGGAATCAAGGTTCACATCCCAAAGCGTAACAGTTTTATCAACATCAACAGTCGCCAGTTGATTGCCTAGTGGTGACCATACAAGCGAAGCAATTGAGCCAACATCAGCGAAATGATCCACATCGTTCAACGTGTCATCATAAAACCAGACGCCGAGGCTGCCGCCAACGGCTAGAATATTTCCCGAAGGATGCCAATCGAGGCTATTGGCTGTTCCGCGACCGAGACGGGCAATTTGTGGGGGAATTTCTGAGGCGGTTGTATCCGTTTGGGCGGCGTGGGTTTGAAGTGTCGTCAAAAGCACCAGACAAAAGAGAATAAGTCGGCTCAGCATATAATCTCCAGAACAATAAGATTGCCCTCAATTATATATCTAACCTGAGCAGGCTTATCCTCCGTATGCTCTACGTTTACATTGCCATGACTTTTTCGTAGACGGCGAGGGTTTCTTTGGCGGTTTTGCGCCAGCTAAAGTTGGTGGCGCGGGCAAGCCCCTGATTGATGAGCGAATCGCGGAAAGGCTGTTGAAGCAGGAGTGCGATGATCGCGCCGCCCATCGCCTTCGCGTTGCCCTCGTCTACAAGGAAGGCTGCATCCCCCGCGACTTCAGGGATAGACGATACCTCATTGGCGACGACCGGCGTACCGGAGGCCATCGCTTCCAGCACTGGCAGACCGAAGCCTTCGTAGATGCTGGGGTAAACAAACACATCGGCAAGGCGGTAGAGCGAGGGTTTGTCGGCCTCGTCGATGTAGCCGATCCATTTAACGTAATCGGTGATCTTGAGTTCTTCGGCGTACTTACGCAGGTCGGGGAACATGGGGCTGCCCCACTGCGGTTCGCGACCCGCAATCACCAGCGGGATATTGTCGCCTTCAGCCTGCCCGACATAGGTATAGGCCAGCAGCAATTGGTTGACCTGTTTGCGAATGTCGAAGCCGCCCATATACAACACAAATTGGTCGGGTAAATCGTATTTGGCACGAACGGCGGCATCACGCTCCGCACCCATGCGCGGGTGATACTGCTCATTGACGGCGAGGTGGGTGGTGGTGATGCTGTCTTGCGGCAGGCCAAGGTACTTCACAATATCGGCTTTGGCGGCGTTGCTGATGGTGATGGTGTGGGCATTACCGCGTGAGGCCGCCGTGACCAGCGAGGTATATAACCGCGCACGGAAGCCGCTGGAATATTCAGGCAAAGCCACCGGAATGACATCCAAGATACTGGTGACGAGTTTTGCAGGTGATGAAAGCGGCGGCCCCCAATACGGCACATGAGCAATATCCGCACCGGACTTTTTGACGGCGGCGGGGTATGAGCGCTGCTCGAACAGCACTTTGCCGAGGTTGCCGCTGCCGCCGCGCGTGGGGATGACATTCACGTTCGCGGGGAGGTCATCCGGCGAGGGGTTGTGCGGCGGGGTGACGAGTGTAAGCTGCAAGTCCGGTGCGACGCGACGCAGGTTGTGCAGCAGGTAGCGGAGGTATTGGCCGCTGCCAGTGTTGGGCTGATCCCAGAACCAGCCGTTGAAAGCGATATGCATAGGTAGTCGATAGTCTTTAGTTGATAGTTTTTAGTTCAAAACAGGTGGATAAAATATTTGGGCGGGAAACCCCGCCCAATTTTAGACAGCGCCTCGGTGCGTTAAGCTACGAGCACTTTTCGCAAATGCCGTAAAATTCGAGCAGATGCCCCGTGAGTTTGACGTGCAGGCGTTCTTCTAGCTCGGCGGCGATGGCACCAAGGCCGCAGTTTTCGAACTCGATGATGCGGTTGCAGTTGGTGCAAACGATATGATGATGGTGCCCATCCGGCATGAGCACATAAGTCGGTGTCATGCTGCTGTTCAAATACGTCGGGCGGATAATCGACAGGCTGGTGAGCAAATCCAACGTGCGAAAAACGCTAGCACGCCCGATGGACGGGTCAACCGCCTCGACCTTTTCCAGCACCTCGGCGGAGGTAATATGACCGCCGCTTTCTTCTAATACGCTCAAAACCGTCAAACGGGCGTTGGTGAGTTTATGCCCCGCTTCGCGCAAACGAATGGCGCGGGGGCTGTGTTGTTCAACTTCGGACATGAGGGGAACCCTCCTTACAATCTACACGATACAGATGTCATTAGGCTACATCTGATTACTCTATTGTACCTGCAAAGCGGGTGTCGGCGGTAGATGCGGAAGACGATAAATACATTAACGCAAAGGCGCAGAGACACAAAGAGCGCAAAGAAAAGCAAAAGAAAGTAGTGCGAATATAGACCCCCTCCGTCGCTGACGCGACACCTCCCCGCAAGCGAGGGAGGCCATTCATTCCGCATCTCATTTTCGCAACTTTTACTTGGAACTACTGAGAAAAGAAGAGAATTTAACCGCCATCCACAGGAGGCTTCGCACAGTCGTCAAGAACGCCAAGATCAATACGGAAGATATTCAAGAAAAGTAAACGAGATTTGAGGTTGGTTGTAACATTTAAGGTGGGTTGGTTGAATACGCTATAGGAAGACATGCAACCGGTACCGAAAGCAGGCATTCCAAGATATGGCTCAGACGGAGAAAACACGCCTCCGGCAGTTCATTGAGTACGAGTCCAGCACGCTTTTAGGAACACTCCGTTACTACCTATTTCGTGCGGGGCTGAGTGGACGCGATTTGCCGTTAGAGGCGGCGGCTCATGATTTGCTGAATGACGTGGTAGCCGAGGCGCTGGAACATGAGGAGCGCTTCCGCACGGCGGCACACCCCCGCGCATGGCTGCTGGGGATTGCCGCCAACCTCGTCAAACGGCGGCAGCACGATATTGCCCGACTCGACCAGCGCGAACCGCTGCTGCGCGATTTACACCCTGAAGTGGAAGGCCAGATGAGCGACGACGAATTATTCGACTGGATTGCAGAAGTCGCAACAGCCACACCCGACGCGTTTGAACAGCGCGAGGATGTGCATCTGCTGCTGGCGGCACTGCCCCATGACGATGAACGGGTGCTGCGGCTGGCGATCATGAACGGGTTAGATGGCGCAGCACTGGCAAAGGCGCTCGACATATCACCGGGGGCGGCACGGGTGCGGCTGCACCGCGCGTTAGGCCGACTGCGAACGGTTTATGCCGAACAGGAGAATGACCATGCGTAAGCTAGATGCGCGTCAAATCACGCGAGAGAAAAACGCATTCCGTTACAGCAGTGCGCTGGAGCGTGGTGATTTTTCGACGGTCGAGATCGTCTTGCTAGAGGCCGAAGGTGACCCCCTGCTGGCACAAATGCTGGCCGAGATCAACATGGTTTACGAGAATGAACTAATCCGCCTGAGTCCTCCGCATACAGGGTTGAACCATTCGAACAACCATCACCGGAAGGATTTACTGATGACGACGATTACCCTACCTACTCCACAGCGGAGCGTACAGCGCTGGCTGCCGTTTACACTGGCGGCAGCGTGTTTATCGGTACTCTTTATCGGGGCGTTGATACTGCGCCCGAACCCCAACGGCATTTCACTCGTGGGGCTGCAAGCGCAGCTAAGCGCGACACCCACGATACAATCGACCCTGGTTCCAACACTGACTGCTACACCGTTTATACCCACCGTGAGCAGTGACGGCACGATCCTACCGCCAACCATCGTACCACCAGCAGGCGATTTTACGCCGACACCCGCAGCAGCAGTCGATGTATTCGAGCCAACGGTCGTGCCGCCTGCCGACGAGTCGACGCCAACCCCCGCAGCCAATGGAAGCGTAGTTTTGCCCCCGATCATTTTGCAAGCAGCATGTGAAGGCATTGTTTCATCGGATACAGGGGCTGTCCTGCTGTATATGACACCTACCGAACAAACAGGAACCAGCATTGGCAAGATTAGCAATCAAACACCAATCAATATCTATGAACGGCAGGTGTCTGCAAACGGGTCAAACAATTGGTACCTCATTAGTGCGCTTGATGGCATGTCGCAAACCGGTTGGGTTAAAGGCAATGAGGTGCTGGTTAACACACCGGATTGCTTCACCGCGTTGATCGAAGCGGCTGATATGGCGGTATCCATAGAGCAAGCACACGATCTCTATCTACAGGAAAAGTTTGCAGAAGCGACAACTGCATATGAGCAACTGATAACTAACCATGCACTCACTACGGATCTTCTCTATGGCTATGGGCGGGTGCTCATTGAACTTGACCGCTCGAAAGATGCCATCCGTAATGCACAACAAATCAAGGCAGCCAACCCACAAGCTGTAGAATCCTATGTACTGGAAACATTGGCTTACCTCAAACAGAATGATGGCGCTGCAGCACTAGCATCCGCAATGGCGGGGATGGAACTTCACCCCACAGATTCGGATCTATTGGCAGCACTCGCCCTAACTTACACACGCTTGGGACGTTACGATGAAGCCCTCAAATATGGCGAAGCAGCGGTTCAATCCAACGATAGTAATTCGGATGCTCACCGTGCATACGCAATGGCCTTAACCGGCATGGGTGATCGTGAGCAAGCGATTACCGAGTTTGAGCAAGCGATTCGGTTTAGCCCACAACGGTTTAGTCTCTATGCGGATTTAGCGCTGCAATTTAAGCTTTTGAATCGTATGGATGATGCATTAGCCGCCTACGAACGATTACTAGCGTTGCAACCGGACAATGCAGAAGCCCTTGTGAAAATCTGCGAAACCTACGGGCAAATTGGGAACAATGACAATGCGGAAAGTTATTGTAATCGAGCAGTAGCGGTTGACCCGACTTATGCCGCAGCTTATCAGGCATTGGGCGGTGTCCACTTCCGCCAGCGCAATTACGAAGCCGCGATTAACGATTTCGACCAATGTCTCGCGCTCGGTTCGGTGGCAATCGAGTGTTACTACCAACGCGGACTGGCAAGCTTTTACATTGGTGATTGTGATACGGCGTGGAATGCGCTGACCGCAGCCAGTGCCTTCAACCCAGAACCACACATCTACGACATTATCGTGTCGGGCTTGAAGCTCATCACCGAAAACTGCCCGAAGTACAAAGACTTGGTCATTACTATCCCGACACCGGATACCGCGCCGCCTGTCGTGGCGGTCATCGCGGATGCCGGTGCGACATTTACACCAACACCTGTTCCTGCGGTTAATGACATTATGTCAGCCGGAGCAACCTTCACCGCAACACCCATGCCGATGTCAGGCGGGAATGATGTGATGGCGCTGTCAACACCCGAGCCTATTGGTGTCGTGCCAACGGTCGTGCCACCAGCAGGTTTGCCGCAGCAGGCAATCGAAGCTACGCCCACGCCCTTCCCATCGGCAGGGGTTATCGTGCCGACAATAGATGTAACCGCGCCTGTGGTGACATCCGCCATTGCCTGTGCCTCGGCAGATGTGCAGATCATTTCGCCAGCCCGCAAAGCGGTGGTTGCCGGAAAGGTCGAAGTAACCGGCATCGCGACCAGTACGAGTTTCGGTTCATACACGCTTGAACTCATTGGCCTAGCGACAGGCAGCAACTATGTGACGGTGTTTACGAGCAACCAACCTGTAAGCAGCGCTGGCCGGTTGGGCGATCTCGATCTATCAACCTACCCGCCGCAAAATTATGGCCTACGCTTACTGGTTTTTGATACCAACAATCAGGTACAGGGTGCCTGCCTTGTCAACTTCACACTGGCACGTACCGCAGAGGCACAGCAAACACTTGATGCAGCGACGGCTGTCCCACGTTACACATTACCAGCGAACGCAACCGTAGTGATGGAAACAACAGCGCTCACAAGTCCGTTTGCCGGAGCAGCCGTCAGCATGAATCTATCACCGGGGATCGCGGTGACAGTCGATGCCCAAACCGAGCGCGGCGACTGGCTGCATGTGAGCCTTGAGGGGGGCAAAAACGGTTGGGTAGCCAGTAATGCAGTTCGGGTTAACACGGCAGGAACGAGCGCCAATCCAACCGATGTTTTGCCATCCACATCCCTGATGCCTAACGGATTTGTAAGCGCGGAGACAGCGGCACTGCGCGAAGAACCGCAAGCAGAGGCGAAGGTCATCAGGATACTGCCCAAGAACACCGCTTTCGGGTTCTTACAATTGTCAGCCGACAGTATGTGGGTACTGGCAGCCTTAGAAGATCGAACACTGGGCTGGGTATTAAGAAGTGAAGTCGTCGGCTTCAACCCTACCGAAGTGAAACCCACCATTCAATGCAGCGGAACAACGGGGCAGCAGCCTGCACCCCTGTTCTCCCGCCCGAACTTCGTCGGAAGCGCTGTGCCAATTGGCATGTTGGATGCCAATGCGTTTGTCATCATTCTGGATCTTGATAATCAGGCAGGCAACCCGACCGCGTGGTACTATGTTCAGGGACTTAGCAATCCGGCAGTCGTCGGCTGGGTTAATGGCACGGCACTGAATATAACCAGTTATTGTTCGCAATTCGTAACGGTGGAAAACCCCGCTACCGCCTTGACGCCAACCCTCGTGCCTGCCGCGCTACAGGTCGCCACAGCAGCCTGTACGGTAGTCAACACAAGTGATGAGAGTGTGCCTGTGTACTCTGGCCCTTCCAGCGACGAAAGTGAGTCGCTGCTGGTGAACAACCTTGCGCCAAATACCCCCGCACAGTTGTTGTTCCAGCAAAACACGAGTGATGGCAAGAATTGGTATTTGATGCTGGCAATGCCGGATGGTGGCAAGCAAGTTTCTGGTTGGGTGAACGCAGATGCAGTTCAACTCGTCGGCGAAAAGTGTGCCGCCTTCCGCTGAATGACCGCTTAAAGTCAGGCCGATGATAAGAGGGGCATAAACCCCTCTTTATTATTTGTTCAAGTCGTTTAGCAGTTCCGCTAAACCAACATTGAGGGCGGCGTAACCTGCCTCATTCAAGTGCAGCGTGTCGGGCATATAGTCGAGACGAATTTTGCCTTCGCTATCCAACAGCACCCTATCGGTATCATAGATCAGCACATGATCGGCAGCAAAGGTGGGCAAAACAGCATTCACTTCTTGAGTGGCACGGGCAATATCGTCCGACCAATAGAAGATAGTGCGTTCAATCGTCGGCCCGGAGACAGGGAAAATGGTGGTCAATATCACCGTCGCGCCAAGATCGGTTAACTGTTGAATGACGGCCTGAATGTTGGTCAACGTGTTCTTGATAATGCTGGTGCGCATATTGGGGAAAATAGCAATGTTCCGTAGGTCATTCACACCCAGTTGCAGCACCACGACATCCGGTTCCAACGGGACGAGGTGATCGGGTAAGCGCCCAAGAATCTGCGCGGTCGTCTGCCCACCGATGCCGCGATTGATAAATTCGTAACCCGTAACCCCTGCGGGCGGTATCCAACTTTCCGCCCGCGAGTCACCATAAAAGACCACTCGTTTGAGGTTAGCCGCAGCGGGAATAGGATCACTTGAAAATGTCGAAAGCCCGTATGGATCAAGGCGCAGGGCATTTTCGCCAGCATAAAAGATACGGGCAAATGAAAAGGCAACATACCCCCCTGCCAGCGCAGCAGCCAACAGCAGCAGCAGAAGGACGACCAGCACACGCAGTAGGACAAGTTGTCG
>JAPUDW010000060.1:18366-25160 GCA_027492915.1 Bacteroidota bacterium
CATGAATATCTCCGCAAAGATGAACATTGTTGGTTTCTAGTACTATACAAGGCAACTGTTTAAAACACGCATCACGAAACGCGAAACCTCAAAGGAGTACGCCTAATGGTGTCAACTATCGGATGAAATAGGCCCGGCAGAAACCTTGGGCCGTTGAACAAAATAAACAACTTGTGGGTATAATGACCATTACATTGGAGTGATTCGAGGTTGAGGTGGAACAGGCCAACACCAAAATACGCCTTGTACAAATGACGGAACGCGGCAAGGACATCGACAACCGTCTACCCGCATGGGCGCGGCGAACGCACCCGCTCGTCCGGCGCGAATGAGGGTCGGCGTGGCGCACGATGCTGCCAGAGATCGACTTCATCCGACAGGCATTCTTCGTGCAAACCATTCTCATTGGCCTGACACTCCCCTTCCCCTTCATCATTGAACTGGCACTGCCAACCGTCACCGCCGCCATTATCCTGCTGCCGTTCGCGCTGGTCGTCTATGCGCGGCTGCTGGTGCTGGTGGGCAGCGCGGGCGCACGCGCCATGACCACCGAATTGCAAAATGACACCCTAACGGTTCTTCGTAGTACGCCCTTTAGTTTGCGCGAAATCATTTGCAGCAAGGCAGCCGCTGCCATGTGGCGGCAGGTCGAGGATTTGGGCTTGCTGATGCTGGGGGTGACGCTGCTGAGTACCCCGCTGCTCATTTCGCATTATGGCACCATCTGGTCATTAAACGAGTATCCCATCGTAACGCGCGCAGCCTTCGTCCTCGGCTTGGGGGTTGCGATTGTCCGCATGGTGCTGGAGCCATTCATGATGGGTATGATCGGCGTATTGATGGGCGCGGCACTACGCACCCGCTCGGCTGCAACAGCAGGCACGTTGATCGTAGGTGGTTTCTACTTCCTATTTATGAACCTCGCACGGTTAGTCCCGATGTCGTGGCCGCTGCGGTTTATCCTCGATTTTGTGCTGCCGCTGGTGCTGCCGTTTGCAACCATGTGGCTGGTGGTACGCATGACCGACTATTTAGTCGAACGCACGTAATAAACCGTCTGTGGAAACGTTATACCGCGTCTTTGGCCCGCCCCACGAACTCCTGCATATCGTCGCGCTGCTGCTGATCGGCAGGCGACCAAAAGCTGTCAACAGCCGCTACGTTGATATTCCCGATGATTTAAGCACACCGGCTTACGTGTTCGTGGCTGGATTACCGGCGCTCGTGTTTTGGGGCGCTGCCTTGGTGGCCTTACTGAAGGTCGTCAACGCAAGTGGGATCGGCGAGGCGGTAATCGCCTTCGTCGTTTTTACAGTAGCAGCATTGGCGGGTTTGGGGACATTCGGTGATCTTCAACTCATTCTCCGGCGGTTGGGGCGATAGACTAAATTTCGTCCCTTAAAACCGCAGGTATTTAACATAGAATAACCTTTATTTAACATTTATTCTTAATATCATTAACTCTGCTTCTCGCGCCCCATTTTCGCCCAAAATCCACAATCCTAAGCGAAAAAACCTCATACCATAGTGTCTCATGTATTATATGCACAAAGTAACAACAGTCTATTTGCACAATTACTGTTAATCTTGCATAATGATTTCTTAACAATGCTGCTCACCATCGTTAATTGGTGATACTTAAAATACTGTTTGAGTCGGTTAAGGCTTTTAAGCCAATTTTCAAAGGAGTTACTGAACAAAATGCAGAAAAGACGTTTGTTAACCTGTATGATGAGCGTGCTGGTCACCGCCATCGCCCTGAGTTTTTCGGGCGTGGTCATGGCACAGCCGGTCGAAATTAGTTTCTGGCACGCTATGTCCGGCAACAACGGCGAAAAAGTTACTGCTCTCGTCGCGGCTTACAACGCATCCCAGTCGGATGTGGTTGTGGTCGAGCAGAACAAAGGTAACTACAACGAAACCCTGAACGCCGTTATCCAAGCCGCAGGCCAGCAGCAGGGGCCAAACATCACCCAAATTTTTGACCTCGGCACCCCGCTGGCGATTGACTCCGGCTTCTTCACCCCGGTTGAAGACCTGCTGACCGCCGAAGAACTCGAAGCCATCAAGGCTGATGTTCTCCCGCCGCTGATTAGCTACTTCAGCGTCGGTGGCAAGCTGAACTCGATCCCGTGGAATAACTCGACCCCTCTGTTCTACTACAATAAGGACATGTTCACCGCAGCCGGACTAGACCCCGAAAAACCACCGGCAACATGGCAGGAATTGGAAGCTGCTTGCGAAGCGATTAAGGCCACCAATGCTGCCCCGAACTGCATCAGTATGCAGATCTACGGCTGGTACTTCGAACAGTGGATGGCGCTGCAAAACCAAGAACTGGCGAACAATGGCAATGGCCGTGACGAACGTGCCACCGAAACCAACTTCACCAGCGACGCCGCCAAGAATATCATGACCTTCTGGAAAGACCTGAACGATAAAGGTTACTGGACATATACCGGCAAGCTGCACGACAATCAGGGTGCGAACCAAATTTTCATCGCCAAGCAGGCCGCGATGATCGTGGAAAGCACCGGCGCGTTGGGTACCTTCACCAACGGCGCGGAAACCTCCGGCTTCGAGTTGGGCACCGGTTTCTTCCCCGCGAATGGTGATATTGACCGCGCAGGTGTCATCATCGGCGGTGCAAGCTTGTGGATTGGCGCAGGCCACCCCGAAGAACAAAACGCCGCCGCAGTGAACTTCATCAAGTGGCTGCTGGCTCCTGAACAGATGACTGTCTGGCACAAAGGCACAGGTTATCTGCCGATCACCATCAGCTCACAAGAAGCGCTGGAAGCCGAAGATTACTTTACCTCGCACCCCGGCCAAAAGACCGCCATCGACCAATTAGCGGCTGTAAACGGCAGCAGCGCCACCGCCGGCGCGATTATGGGGCCGTTCCCGCAGATCCGCGACATCACCGAGCAGGCGATTCAAGCGGTTGCCAACGGTGAAGACATCGACACGGTGCTGGCAAGCGCCAAGGAACAATCCGACGCGGCTCTTGCGGACTACAACAGCCGTTTAACACCGTAAGTTGAGATTTGTTTGAGCAGTGTTCAATGGGGCAGGCGCAATTTGGCCTGCCCTATCTCATTATCGCGGAGCATATCGGACGTGTGCGTGTCAGACCAGCAACCAACGGCACGGACTATCATCCTATGAGCAAGGAAAGGCTACGATGCAGTCGTTCTTTCGGAATCGCTGGCTGCCCTATTTATTACTTGTCCCAACACTTATTATCCTCGTTTTATTCCTTTATTACCCGATCCTCAGTACCTTTAGCTTGAGCTTCAACAAAGCCGCCCCGAACGGTATCGACCTGAGCTACATCGGCCTTGACAACTATCAGCGGTTGCTCGACCCGCAAATTACCCGTACCGAAGCGGGTGTTCTCTTGTTTAAAGGTCAATATCTGATCGTTCTAGCACGTTCGCTGGTATTTTCAGCGGTGATTGTGGTGGGCGGGTTGGCGCTGTCGTTGGGTATCGCCGTGCTGGCGAATCAAAAAATTAAAGGCATTCGCATCTACCGCACCCTGCTTATCTGGCCTTATGCTATTTCACCGGCGATTGTGGGCGTGGTATTCCTGTTCATGTTTAATCCGGTTGTGGGTGTCATCAATTACGCATGGGGCAACATCTTTGGCACCCGCCCGAACTGGCTGGGTGACCCGATTCTTACACCGCTGCTGGTCATCGTCGCAGCAATCTGGAAGAACCTCGGCTATAACATGATCTTCTACCTCGCCGGTTTGCAGAATGTCGGCGGCGAACTGCTAGAAGCGGCGGCAATTGACGGGGCGAATTCATGGCAGCGCTTCTGGAAGATTACCTTCCCACTGCTCTCCCCCTTCACCTTCTTCCTCATCATCACCAACCTGACCTATTCGTTTTTCGATGTGTTCGGGACGATTGACATTCTCGCAGGGCCAGGGCCGGGCAACTCAACCACCGTGCTCATTTATAACCTGTACCGTGACCTGCAAGTGAACCACAACACAGGCTTGGCGGCGGCTCAGTCGGTGATGCTCTTCGGGCTAGTCGCCTTTTTGACGATTATGCAGTTCCGCACCAACGAAAAGAGGGTTAATTACAATGCGTAGTGCCATCGTATTACCCCGTAGACCACGCCCCAAAATATTTATTCACCTTGCCTTGATCGTGATTTGCTTCATCGTCGGCTTCCCGATGATCTTCACCATCATCAAATCGACCCAGAACCTTGGGCAGATTATGGCTTACCCGCCCAACCTCTCCCCCGGTGACCAACTACTGCAAAATTATTCACAGGCGTGGAACACCAGCAACCTTGTGCGGCTGATGAGTAACACCATTGTCGTCGCCGTAGCCGTAACGCTCGGTAAAACCATTACCTCGCTGCTGGCGGGGATGGCATTCGTGTACTTCCGCTTCCCGCTCAAAGGGCCGCTGTTCATCTTTGTGCTGCTCACGTTGATGATGCCGACCGACATCTTGATTGTGGCGCTCTTCCGGTTGATGGGTCAGCTCCGGTGGACGAACACGCTGCAAGCGCTGATCGTGCCGTTCCTCGCCAGCGCGACCGGAACGCTGTTGTTTCGCCAGCACTTCTCCAACATTCCTGCCGAATTGAACGATGCCGCCCAAATTGATGGCGCCGGCCCGTTCCGCTTCCTACGCAGCATCTTAATCCCGCTGTCATGGAACGTCATCGGCGCATTGGCGATGATCCAGTTCATCGGTGTGTGGAACCAATACCTGTGGCCGCTGCTGATTATCAATGACAACCAGCGGCAGCTTGTTCAAGTGGCGCTCAAAGGCATTACCGTAAACGCGCTCGATGCGGGTAATTGGGGCGTGGCGCTGGCGGCAGCGGTCATCGCGTCCATCCCGCCGTTAATCATGTTCCTTGCCCTGCAAGAAAGCTTTCTGCGCGGGTTTACGCTCACGCGGGAAAAGTAGGCGCTAACAAAACTGTGACAAGATATAACCACAATTTCGATGATTTGAGTTGCGAAAATCCCTCAAATCGGTCAAAGTCAGTGGGTATTTCAATATATCTTTAGAAGGACACGTCATGACTATTCGTATGGGGAACGCTCCGGTAAGCTGGGGCATTTATGAATTCAAGGATATTGATCCCAAATACCCTTATACGCAGGTGTTGGATGAAATTGTCGAAACCGGCTATTCCGGCATCGAGTACGGCCCGTGGGGTTACTTGCCGACTGATCCAGCAGTCCTAAAACCGGAATTGGATAAACGCGGCTTACAACTGCTGTCCTCATACGTCCCCGTGAAACTGGCGGACGCCAACACCCATGCCGAGGGCGAAGAACACGCACTCAAAGTCGGCAAGCTGCTGGCGGCCTGCGGCGCGAAGGTCATTGTGCTGGCGGACGACAACGGCAGCGTACCGGAACTGTTCGCGCAGGCCGGACGGCGCAAGGGTTCAGCCCTCAACTCGGCACAGTGGGATGTGTTCGCGGCGGGGGTAAACCGCATCGCACGGCGTGTCTATGATGAGTTAGGCTTGAAGATCATGTTTCACCATCACTGCGCCGGTTATGTCGAAACGCCGGAAGAAACCCGCAACCTGCTCGAACGAACGGATGCTGAACTCGTCGGGCTATGCCTCGATACCGGCCACTATGAATATGCTGGTGGTAACGCGCTGGAAGCCGTCAAAACCTATGGCGAACGGGTGCGTTATTTGCACCTCAAAGATTGCGACCCAAACATCCGCGAGTTATGTATCAAAGAGAGACTCAACTACCGCGAGGCGACGCAAGCCGGTGTGTTCTGCGAACTCGGTAAAGGATCGGTGGACTTCCCCGCCATCCTCGCCCATATGGAAACGTTGGGCTACGACGGTTGGGCAATTGTCGAGCAGGATGTACTGACCGACGACCTCGCTGCCCCGCGCCGCAGCGCCCGCAGCAACCGCGAATACCTCCGAAAGCTGGGTTATTAGGCTGCTAGTCTTTAAGCACTAGTCGTTACATAATAGAAGGCGTGGGCAACCGCGCCTTTTATTTTGCTATGGCTCGATTCAAGGGGAAGTCGGCATGGATTTAGGCATCATCATCGGTTGGGCGATTGCGGCTGTGTTCTTTGGTGGAATCGCATTCTTAACCGTGCGTGGTATTCGCCAACTCCGTCTGCGGACTGCCGTTTATAACCATCTCAAAACGCTCCAACAAGCCGAGCCGGATATGCTGCTGTTCCACCTCTACCGCAACCGTTATGCGCTGGAAATCATCAACGGCAAGGCTGGCAAACCCCAAAACGCCATGTTCACCTTCTCGCCCCGTGCCATCACCATCTACCCCGTAAAAACCCCACCGGAAGCGGTATTCTCATTCGCGCCGGAGGATATTCGCTGGTTCGGGCGACCGGAGCCGTATCAGAGTGGACATAATGAAATCTGGCTGCACGTCGAACGCAAGCGCGATTGGGTGCTGGTGAAACTCTGGCTAGGGCAGGTACAAATGATGGATTTCGTGCGTGCGCTCAAACCATTGGTTGACCCGACAGTGGTGACAGCCTACCGCCGCCGTCGCCCCTATATCCACAATGGGCCGGTCAGCGCCCAACCTGCCGAGCAGGATATTCACGGCGCATGGGTACTGGAGTCCGCAATATCACTGTACCTCATGCCGCGCTACCTGCTCATCCTGCACGATGACGCGGTGCAAAGCCTCATCCCCCTCGACAGTGTACAGCAGATTAGCGCCCTGCGGCGGTTGGATGCGCCAACAGCGAACGGCCTTGTGCGCTTCCAAACCAAAGAAGCCCACTACGCCTTCG
>JAPUDW010000061.1 GCA_027492915.1 Bacteroidota bacterium
CAGCTTTGGCAGCCAGATCATCGAGTATGTCTGTGAGGTTTTCTTGAAGCAGCGCATCCGTCTGGGCGATGGTCATGCCAGCGGTACGGGTATCTTCGAGCAAGCGCGAACGAATAGGATACGGTGCAGTACCAACAACGACTGGCCCACGTTTCGTCTCGACGGTGAACACATCATAATCGGCAGCGACATGGACGTTAGGAACTCGCAGCGTGTCATAAATTTCGATGCTGCTGGCCTTAAGCATGGTCGGCGGTAAATCATGGTTGCCGACCAGCATAATCACCGGCGCGAGGTCGGATAGGTCGCGAATGCGGTGGGCAAATTCTCGTTGATAAGTCGGGTTGGGGGCGCGGGTTTTGAAGGCATCACCCGCGAAAATGACGAGATCGACATCGTTATCCCGTGCGTACACGATCATCTCGTCGAGGCGGTGCAGGAAGTCCAGCACGCGGCTGCTTAGGCCGGTTTGCGGGTCAGTTTTACCGTAGTTTTCCATGCCAATATGAATATCAGCGAAGTGCAGCACGCGAATGGGGTCTGTCACTTGGGTTCTCTCTTTTCATCCGGCAGCGTTTCGCCAGCATAGGCCAGCACAATTTGTTCACGCGGCACACCGGCTTGCATCAGTGCCTCGTACAAGGGGCGGTCAGTGATGTCTTCATCAACGACAATCGTGTCACCAACGATATGCGCCATGACTGTCACCGTAGTTTTTGATTTTCTGGGATAGTGGTATTCAGGAACAATAATCACGGTAAAGGCTTGTCGGGCAAAGTCCTCAAAATAATAGGTTTTTGCTTTGAAAGCTGGCCCGTGATAATCCATCACTTCGCGTTGAAGAATGTCGGTTAGCTGATCTACTCTCTCCATTGTGAAATGGTCTCCGTCTCTAAGTTGACGATGACTAACTTGACTTTATTATCGCTGATCGCCCGCATGACTGTCGAATCAAATATCGGCTCATAAGCATCCTGTGGTACAGCCAGATACAACGGCAAGTCAATTTCTTCTTGCGCCAATAGTGCGCGATAAACAATGTACTGCCCGAAAGCGATATAGAGTTCCTGCGTCGTGCGTTCGCGGTCAGGAAAACATTTGACTTCTGCTAAAAGAATTTGCTGGCGACTACCGTTGATTCCTTTAGCAGCTTGTATATCAATAAACACCAAGCGTTCTTCGTGGATCAGCCGGCGCGGTCGATCATCGACCCTCCAGCCATCACTTTCGAGCGCATGAACCACCTGTTCGTGGCAGTCATCTAGACGCGGCATGAGTGACCTACTCTAAAAGCGGAAGTGGATAAAGATACGCCCGAAGTTTTTGTCGTCCTTTTCGACGCGGTGGTACAAGGCGCGGATGTGCTTCTGGTCGAGGAAGCGGAGGACTTTTTTCTTGAGCGCACCACTGCCCTTACCGGGGATGATTTCTACCAGTTCAATGCGTTTATCGACGGCTTCCTGCACAATCCGGTTGAGTTCGATCTCGATTTTGTCACCCTTGTTGTAGATGTCGTGCAGGTCGAGCTTGAGTTTCGCCATGAGGTTGCATCCTGTGCCTACTATCGTGACCACATCTCAGCATTTTACCATTTTCGGGTACACTTAGCGTCATTCCACTCGAACACATTCATAAGGAAACACCCATGCTCAACCCCATCGCCACAATACTCGAAAGCCAGCCGTTGGTGGTGCTGGATGGAGCGCTGGCGACCGAACTGGAACGGCGTGGGGCTGACCTGCGCGATCCGTTGTGGTCGGCTAAGGTGTTGATGGAAGCCCCACACCTGATCCGCGACGTACATGCCGATTACTACGCGGCGGGGGCGGACTGCGCGACCACAGCCAGCTATCAGGCGACGTTCGAGGGGTTTGCCCGACGGGGATTGAGCCACGAGGCGGCAGCGGATTTGATGCGCCTTTCGGTGACGCTGGCGGTCGAGGCGCGGGATGCCTTTTGGGTGGAACCCACGAACCGAGTCGGGCGGGTAAAGCCGTTCGTGGCGGCCTCGGTCGGGCCGTATGGGGCATTCTTAGCCGACGGCTCGGAGTATCGCGGGGATTATGGGCTGACGGTCGAGCAGTTGATGTGCTTCCACCGACCACGCATGGCGGTGCTGGCGAGTTCGGGCGCGGATATGCTGGCGTGTGAGACGATCCCCTGCTTGATCGAGGCGCAGGCGATTGCTCAACTGCTACCGGAGTTCCCGACGATCAGCGCATGGATCAGCTTTAGCGCACGGGATGGGAAACACACAAACAACGGCGAACGGCTGGCGGACTGCGCAGCCCTGCTCGGTACACACGCACAGGTGGCGGCAATCGGGGTGAACTGCACGGCACCCCGTTATATCGCCGACCTGATACGGGCGGCACGGGGAGCGACCGATAAGCCGATCCTCGCCTACCCCAACTCCGGCGAGAGTTATGACCCGACAACGAAAACGTGGTCGGGTGAGGACACCTGCTCGGCGTTTGCCCATGAAGCCCGCACATGGTACGAAGCGGGGGCGCGAGTGATCGGCGGGTGCTGTCGGACGACACCGGAACATATTCGGGAGCTGGCGGTGGGGCTGCGAGTGTAGTGACCTACTGCCCAATTTATATGGCAAAACTGGCGATTTTTATTGCAAATTTCGTATTTTTGCCATTGAAATAGCGCGGTTTCGGCGGCTGGCTCGGCTGGATTCACTGCAATTTTGGCGAAGGGGGTGCTGCCGCAATGTTTGCTGCAAAAGGTGGTAGTCTTTAGTCGATAGAAAATACAAAGGCAAGATTAACCGCCAAGTCGCCAAGAGAATACCGAGAAAAACAAAGAACTAACAAAATTCACAACTTTAATTTTTAGAACAAAAGTTTTACAAGGTCAAGCGAAAAGCGTTTGAGTTTACAAACTTTTGGGACTAGATTATGTGAGTTACGACGAAGATCCCCTTCCCTTCACTGCTGACCGACGCGCAAATCCGCGAGGCGATTGAAACAGTCGCCAAATGGCGCGAGGAATTGAAGCGGTTGGGGAATTGCTGGTTAATCTCTATCTCTGTTGACTATTCGGGATTATGGCGGGTAAAAATACGGTAACATTTGCAGCAGAGTATCACGCCATAAGGCAAAGTTATGTCCCTGACCTAATACTAGGACAAATTGGTATAGATAGTTCTTTTCATCAAAAATCTTCAAAATCACTGACAAGTCACCAACATCCCACAGAG
>JAPUDW010000062.1 GCA_027492915.1 Bacteroidota bacterium
GAACAGGTGCTCATCAACTTTCGCCCGATGCGCCGCAGCGACAGCCGCCCCGGTGACTATAAGGTGCAGGTGCGCGTCACGCAGGTCGATAAGCCGGAACATAAGCTCGATGCGCAGATGGTGGTGCGGGTGCTGCCGTTCGGCGGCTTCGGCATGGCGCTCGAAAAGTCGGTGCTGAACAAGGGCGACCGCTTTCGCCTCCACTTACATAATCAGGGCAGCGCGCCCTTAGCGTTAACAGTGGTTTGCCGTTCGCGCGATAATGGACTGCGCTTCAATACCCCATCGTCCCAAACCACGCTGATGCCGGGGGCGCGGTTTGTGTTATCCGGCGAACCGATGCCCCAGAAGCCGATGTTGTGGGGCAAGCCGCGTACCCACAGCTTTGACATTCAGGTGACATCCGGCGATGCGGCGCATTTCTTGGCGGTGACACGGGCGAAGTTCATCGAGAAGGCCGTGCTGCCGGCATGGACACCGCTGGCGCTGGCTGGGGCGGGTGTGGTGGCTGTGCTGCTGGTCGTGCTGGCGCTGGCGTTCCTGTTCCGGCCTGTGCGCCCACCGCAGATCACCACCTTCAACGTGAATACCGAGCAGGTGGCGCAGGGTGAGGATGTCGGTTTGAACTGGGTGGTCAGTGATGTGAGCAACCTTAGCCTGAGCGTGAACAGCCGTATCGTTATCGAACGGATTAGTGCTGAGACGACGGGGATTACCCTCGATACGAGCGGCCTCGTCGGGAATGTGGTGCTAGAACTGGTGGCGGAGAACGGGACGCAGCGGACATCTGCTGCCCAGACCATCACCGTGTATCAACCGATAGGGGCGATCAGCCTGACCGTCGAGCCGACGCAGTTGGTGCGCTACGTGGTACAGAACCTCAGCGTTACATGGTCGGTGGCGGGGGCAGTGAATACACGGCTGACGGGGTTGGAAGGGTTTACGAACTCGGCGCTGCAACCGGAATTCGGTGCGCAGGGCAACATTACCGGCTTGGCGGGCATCGCTGACCAACCGCTGCGGCTGGTGCTGTTTGCTGAGGATTCAGCAGGGAACCAGCAGCAGCAAACGCTTGATATACCGGTGATTAACCCCGAATGCTTGCCAGCGGGGCCGCCTGTTACACTGTATGATGGACCGGACGCGCGGTATCAAGTGGTGGGGACGATTCCAGCAGGTGTGACTGTGGTGGTGGACGCGCAGGACGGGAGTGGACAGTGGTTACGGGCGCGTTTGCAAGGGGGTGTTTCCGGCTGGGGTGTGCGGTCGCAGTTTGCTTGCGCCCAAACATTTAATCCGGCGGATCTGGTTAAGGAATTGAATGTGCCAACACTACCGCCCGCTACACCGACGCTTGCACCCACCCTAACCCCCACCGTGCGACCGATGACGGCTGCGCCTGCCGTTACGCTGACACCGAACAACGGGCCTTTGCAGCAGCAACAAATTGTTCCGACGGTTCAACCAACCGCGTCGGGGTAAGTAGGAGGAATGTTAGCATCTCAAATGTAGGGGGTTTGCCGTCGGGCAACCTCCACAGGATCATCATGTTTATTCAAAAGGCGAAATTATGAAACTGGGTGTTGTTTTCCCGCAAACAGAAATTGGTGCTGATCCAGCCGCCCTGCGCGAGTATGTGCAGACGGTGGAAGGACTGGGTTACGACTATTTGATGATTTATGACCATGTGCTCGGCGCGAACCCTGATCGACCTGAGCCGTGGTCTGGCCCCTACACCTACCAGACGATGTTCCATGAGCCGATGGTGCTGTTCGGGTGGATGGCTGCGATGACCCAACACCTCGAATTTTTGACGGGTGTGCTCATTCTGCCGCAGCGCCAAACCGCGCTGGTCGCCAAGCAGGCCGCGCAGGTCAGCGTCCTTTCCAGCGGACGGATACGATTGGGTGTGGGCGTGGGTTGGAATAAAGTCGAGTATGATGGCCTTGGTGAGGACTTCCACAGCCGTGGTAAGCGCATTGAAGAACAGGTACAAGTGCTGCGCGAGTTGTGGGCGAAACCGCTGGTCAACTTTAACGGCGCGTTTGACACCATCCCCGATGCGGGTATCCTGCCGCTGCCTTCGCAGTCGATTCCGGTGTGGTTCGGCGGCGGCGCGGATGTGGTGCTGCGGCGCTGCGCTCGATTGGGTGATGGTTGGATACCGAATTTCATGCCCGTATCGGAACTGGGTGGTCGGGTTGCCAAGCTGCGCGAGTATCTGGTCGAAGAAGGGCGCGACCCACAGGGGTTTGGTCTTGATGTGCGGATTGAAGGCAAGTACACGCCGCGAGACCAATGGGTAAAACAGGCGATTGAAGTGGGTGAAATTGGGGCAACGCATGTCGCTATGAACACGATGGGGTTGGGTTTTACCCGTGTGAGTGAACATTTAGAGGCGCTGACTGCGTTCAAGAATGCGATGGCGAACGGGTAATCCGTTCTGTATTCGATATTTTAAGGCGGGCTGGATTAATCCAGCCCCTACGATTATGCCTGTGTTTTATAAATCATGTTTGAAATACCATGTCCGCTGACAGGAACATAGACCCGATGAAACGTTTATTTGTGCTGATATTGACGCTGCTGCTGGCAGGTTGTGGCGGGAATGCCGCCCAGAACGCGGGTACTCCGGTTGCCACATCCAATGTGGCGGGAATCGCGGCAGGCAGCTTTAAGGCGACCGTGAGCGGGGCAATAAGCGGCGAGTTCACCGGAACCGGCAGTGCTTTCCGTCAAGAGGGCGGTGGCTTGCTCATCAGCCTAACAGCGACCGATGGCCCACCCGGCGCGTCGATCAACCTCATTCTGCCAGAGGGGACAAAGGCTGGCAGCTTCACGCCCACGTCATATGCCGAAGCGTATGATGCCGAGACGAATAAGATCATCAGTGTAGGTGCGAGTTTTAGCGTTCTCGCCCAAACAACCGGCGTTGATGCGTATTCATTTGTGTCGGATGGTGAGCTGACGCTGCAATCGGTTGACCCGCTCACCGGAACAGTCCACTTCAAAGCGATGATGGAATCCGGCGGCGAGGTGGATGTGACCGCGACGTTCTTCCAGTTGGTGGCGATACAATAGCCCGTGTGCCGGAGATCAATGTATTAACCCCCTCCGTCGCTGGCGCGACACCTCCCCCGCAAGCGACTGACGGGGTGACAGTTTTTAAGGGCGAAGTTGGTAAGGAACCAGAAAAAGA
>JAPUDW010000063.1 GCA_027492915.1 Bacteroidota bacterium
CCACCGCACCAACAGCGCCACCACCACCAACAGAATCAGCAGTCGTTCATCAAAACCTAAAGGTAATTTTGATCCCTTATCCTGACTTTCTCTGTGTCTCTGTGGTTCAATTCTTCTTTTACGCCACACTAATACCCAACCGAGCGCTGCGATGATAGCAGTTCCGATCAGCACAGTATCCAGCCGCAGCAAGTTCACGTCCTGAACACTACCGAGTATAAACATCCATGCCGTCACAAGTGCAGGGCCGAACGCCAACGTTAAACAGGCCGTCATCACACGGTCGCGCCAATCACGACGCGGCAGTGCCACCAGCGCCCACGGCAAACCCACGCCCATGAACATCCATATGAGGGCGGGAGTAGCGGCTAAGGTTGAAGTGATCCAATAGGGCATAGCAGCAGTTCGAAGTTATTACGGTTAATTAAACAAGTTCTGGCAGTGTATCCGGTCGCGAATCGTCGTCACTCAACACGGGTTCATCAGCACGACGGCTCAGCAATGCGTTCCAATTGTGTTTCGCTAGTGCATCCACCCCAACTGCAATCAGCAAGCCAATCGCAGGATACAATGGCAGATAATAACGCTGCCATTCGAGGGGTGTCAGTAGCAGAGTCGAAAACACCATCATCAGCATCCACGTACCCACCAGCCAATGAGCGCCAACTACAGCAGGATAAACGTCAACAACCGCTTCATCATCGGGCATCGTCCAACGTACCCATCGGCGATTGCGAAGCCGCTGTGGAACGAGAACTTTCACCCACTCCCACACGCCTGCCGCCATGATACCACACAGCACCAGCGCACCCACGACCGAGCCACCGATGCTCACCCCACGCCATACCGACGCTTCGTAACGGCTAATCTGGTCGGCAAGGTAAACATCCCAGCCACTAATTTCAAAATATTGGGGGTAAACGATCAAACCTTGCCGCAGGAAACCACTGAATTGGTCACCAAACTGGGCATAGCCGCCAAAGGTCGCCGTTTGCCCCGCCAAGAGCGACTGCCGTAACTGGAGTACATTTTGGGCGCGTGCTGCTGGATCACCCCACCACACCGGATTGAGCGCGAAGAATACACCAAAAGCAGCAATCGCCGCGAAACCGAGATACGGAAGCAGCACATAATCCACCACGCTGCTATCATCTTCCGACCGTGCCGATTGGTAAATTAGATAGAGCAAAACCGCAGTAAATACCACCACAACTGTGAATACCGCTGTATGCTTGCTCGCGAGTGCAAAGCCGCTGACAATGCCAAGCAAGATCGCCCGTGGCAGCGAGGGATGTTGAAGAAGCCAAATTGCCACCAGCAGCACCAGCAAGCTAAAGAATATAAAGCTGCCTTCCATCATCGCCCGCCGCCCGTTCAGCAGCAGCGCCGGATTGAGCGCATAATACAGGCTGGCAACATACGGTGTCCACCTGCCACCGAGCGTCTGCCCCAGAGCGAACACCACCGCAACACCTGCCGCCAGCAGCAGCGCCGAAGGCCAGCGTGAGGCCAACAACAACGTCTCAGTCGGCGCGTGGTTATTCTGCTGGTTATAATTCCAGTCCGCGCCCCAATCCCACTGCTCGTTAATATTACTGATGCTCATGCCATCGAGGTGCCACGCAAGACCAATCAAATACTTATTGACGGTACCGTTTATCAGCCTCAACTCTTGTTCGGCAGCGTTAGAGGGCGTATCGCTGTAGGCTATTTGATTCAGATCATGCTGGATAAATTGGTAGGCGTAATCACGGCTCATGTAAATCTGGGTGGATTCATCGCCATGAAAAGGCACTTCGGCTGTACCTGCTAGAACATAACAAGCCAGCAGCACAACCCAGAGGATTGAGATAAGAGATGTCGTGCGTGGGGAAAATCGGGACAAGTTGTTTATATCTGTCTTTATGCAGGTTGTTGAAAATATTCGTGGCTTAACATCGACATTACCACCAACGACTCAAACTCGTCACCCTGTTTCAAGCAATCTCGAAGGGTTCCTTCTTCACGGAAGCCTTGCTTCTCGTAAATATGACGGGCGCGGTGGTTATGATCTTTAACTTCTAACCATAAACGGTGGGCATTCAAGCGGGTAAAGGCAAAACGCTGTACTTGTTGAACTGCTTCAGTACCGTATCCCTTACCCTTATCGGTAATCACCAACCGCATAAACTCAATAGCCTGATGTTGGCTTTCCAACCCCGCTAGGATGATAAAGCCAACCGATTGGTCAGTCTCGTCCGCAACAATCAAATGCGCTAAATTAGTACCATAAAGCGCCCCTCGATGTTGGTCATAAGTCCACTGCAAGACATAGCGGTTGTTCTCGTCGCTCTGCTCAGACGCGACGACATAGGCCAAATCATCCACTTGGGTCGGTCGTAATAGAATCATGCTCACTACGACCTCAAGAAATACTGAGCAGCACCTTATTTTGCTCGACAGTTTGTCCGGCTTCCACATTCACACTGCCGACAACACCATCACGGACTGCTTTCAGTTCGTTCTGCATTTTCATCGACTCAAGAATGATGACCGTCTCGCCGGCTTTCACTTCTTGTCCGGTTTCAACCTTCACCGCCACAATCAGCCCCGGCATAGGCGACTTGATATTGACCTCGCCTGTCTCGTTCCCTAAGCTGCCGCTGCGCTGCGCCATCAACAGCGCACGTTCGTCAAGCACGCGGTTGCTGTACAGCCGTCCCCGCATCAGCACTTCGATCTCGTCCTCACGCTGCTCAATCGTTAGCTCATGAGACACATTTTCTGATAGTATCGAGTACATCGCGGGGCCAAGAGCAATAAAGTCAACTTCCCGCGTTTTCCCATCAACCGTGACACTGCCATCAGCTAGGATTTCAATTTCAAAGCGCTTGTTATTAACGGTTGTTACGTATTTCATTAGCGGTGCATCCTCTCCCAGCGCCCGACCCACTTCCAATTGCTTGTATCACGCTCACCACGACTCACCACTTGGCTAGCCAATTGACGCTGGCGGTGGGCGAACAAGGTTGCGGCAATCGCTGAAGTTTCCAGTTCATCTTCGCTCGGCGCTTCTTCGTAGGTGGTCATACTAAAGCGTTCTTCCACGAACTTGGTATCAAACATGCCCGCGATGAAGCTGAAGCTGTTCATCAAGTTTTGATGGAAGGGAATATTATGCTTCACCCCCATGATGG
>JAPUDW010000064.1 GCA_027492915.1 Bacteroidota bacterium
CGAAACCGATTGGATGAACCTTGCGACCCATGTGTTATTCCTCTCGCTCGTTTATAACAATCATCAAGTGCGATGTACGCTTGACGCGCGGTTTGGAACGACCGCGTGCGCCAGCCTTCATGCGCTTCAAGCGCGGGCCATCACCGGCGTAAATCGTCTCAACCACCAGATTATCGGGATTCAAATCGTAGTTATTTTCAGCATTTGCAATCGCCGACTTGAGCGTTTTCTGCACCAGTTCAGCGCCTTTTTGTGGCATGAACTGGAGCACGGTCACAGCCTGTTTAGCAGCCATGCCACGCACCTTGTCACACACAAGACGAATCTTCTGGGGCGAAATTGAGAGATAAGATGTTTTAGCCTGTACCTTCATTTCAAATACCCCTTACTTCATCTTCTTTTCAACAAGGTGGCCGCGGTAAGTGCGTGTCGGCGCAAACTCACCCAGTTTATGACCCACCATGTTTTCGGTGACATAGATCGGCACATGGCGCCGACCATCATGCACCGCGATAGTATGACCTACCATCTGCGGGAAGATTGTACTCGAACGGCTCCAAGTACGAATGACGGCTTTCTTATTTTCATCATTCAGCTTCTCAACTTTTTTGAGCAGCTTGGGGCTTATAAAAGGCCCCTTTTTCAATGAACGCGACATACTTATTTCCTCGTTAGTTACGAGTACCAAGTGCCGAGTGCCGAGTACGTCGAGCTGCTGCCCGGTACCCGTGACTCAGTACTCAGCACTAAATCAACGGCCTTTACCGCGGCGACGTACAATGAACTTATCAGTGCGACGGTTGGTACGGGTCTTCTTACCCATCGCAGGTTTACCCCACGGAGTCTTCGGACCAGCCATACCGATTGGCGAACGACCTTCACCACCACCATGCGGATGGCTTGCGGGATCCATCGCGCTACCGCGAACGGTCGGGCGAATACCCAACCAGCGCTTGCGACCGGCCTTACCGAGGTTCACATTGCTGTGATCGGTATTGCCAACCTGACCGATGGTTGCCATGCAGCGTTCGCTGATTAAGCGCGTTTCGCCGCTGGGCATACGCACCTGAGCGTATTTGCCTTCCTTCGCCAACAACTGTGCCGAGCTGCCAGCAGAGCGCACCAACTGCGCACCCTTACCCGGCAGCAGCTCAATATTGTGGATGGTTGTACCAACCGGAATATCGCGGATTTCCAACGCATCACCCACACGAAGTTGCGACAGCTCGCCGTTAGCGACACGGTCGCCAACCTTCAACCCCAAGGGGGCGATGATGTAACGCTTTTCGCCGTCTTCGTATTCCACCAGCGCAATACGTGCCGAACGGTTCGGATCGTATTCCACGGCGATAACCTGAGCCGGCACATCAAACTTGTTACGCTTGAAGTCGATGATACGGTAGCGGCGCTTGTGTCCACCACCACGATGGCGCACGGTCACGCGCCCCGTGTTGTTACGTCCACCATGCTTACGAATGGCTTCGGTCAACGAACGCTGGGGCGTCGACTTCGTGATTTCTTCGAAACTGTGGCCCGTCATTCCACGGCGACCTGCCGAGGTGGGCTTGTAAACTTTTACGGCCATGATGTCACCTTAGGTGTTGAACAATTCGATCTGTTGGTCGGCGGCGAGCGTCACGACAGCTTTCTTCCACTGGCGCGAACGCAGGTACCAGTTACGACCACGACGACCGCGCTTGGCGGGGACGATCATGGTGTTCACTTTAACAACTTCCACTTCAAAGATCACCTCAACAGCTTCTTTGATCTGGATCTTGTTGGCATTATCGGCGACTTCGAACACGTATTGGTTCTTCTCGTCGGTCAAAATCGCTGTCTTTTCGCTGACAACCGGACGGCGCAGCACGTCGTAAATGTGTAATTCAGCCATGGTTATTCAGCTTGCCCCCACAGGCTCTTAATGACTTCCAGCGCGTCCAGCGGCACAACCACGCGGTCATACTGCAACAGGTCACGCATGTTCAGATAATTCACACGCAGGACATGGGCATCGCTCAGGTTGTGAATGCTGTTGACCACATTGTCGTTACCGCCCTGTGTCACCAACACCAACGCCTTGTTACCTTTGCCCACGACGGCGTCCAAAATCTGACGCATTTCCTTGGTCTTTGGCGCATCAAGGTTCAAACCATCAACGAAAACCAATTGTTCATCGCGCAGCAGGGCGCTCAATGCACAGCGGATGGCCTGTTGGCGCATCTTGCGCGGCATATCCTTGGTGTACTTGTGCGGGATCGGCCCCTTCGGGCGACCACCACCCACGAACTGGGTTGCGTTACGCGCACCGTGACGAGCACGACCAGTACCTTTTTGGCGGTACCACTTCGCAGTCGTGCGGTTCACTTCACCGCGACGCTTAACCTTATGCGTACCCAAGCGTGCATTCGCCATCTGGCGAATATAGGCTTGGTGCATCAAACCCATGTTAATTTCGACTTCAAAAATATCGGCTGGAAGGTCAATAGTTTTGACTTCCTTGCCGGTTGCATTCAATACTGGAACCTTCATGACTCTACTCCTCTTACCCGGTGTTAGCGGCGGCGCGGACGCGCAGGCTTAACAATAACGATGCCGCCGTTGGTGCCGGGGATTGAACCTCTCACGGCGAGGAGGTTACGTTCCGCGTCCACCACGATCACTTCTAGGTTCTCGGTTGTGACACGGTCGCTGCCCATATGACCGGGGAAGCGCTTGCCTTTCCACGTTTTACCGGGGTAGGTGTTGGAACCGGCTGAACCGGGTGCGCGTGTGCGGTCTGACGCACCATGCGTCTTTGGCTGGCGATTGAAGTTGTGGCGCTTGATACCACCGGCGAAACCACGACCTTTGCTGGTTCCGACCACATCCACACGTTCGCCCTTCGCAAACACGTCTGCCTTCAGCGTCTGTCCCTCGGTGACGGAGACATCGCCGTTCTTAATACGGAACTCGCGCAGCACCTGAAGTGCCGGCAAGCTGTTCCGCTGTAAATGACCTAGCTGCCCTTTTGTCAGGCGAGTCGGCTTGGTTTCACCATAGCCGAGCTGTACACCAATGTAGCCGTCCTTATCCGCTGTGCGAATTTGGGTGACGTAGCAGGGGCCAGCCTGAATGACGGTCACGGGGATTGCGTTCCCATTTTCGTCAAACACTTGGGTCATACCCACTTTTTTACCAATTAAGCCCTTCATTACATTCGCCCCTTATTTCACTACAATGTCCACGCCAGCGGGCAAGTTCAAACGCATGAGCGCGTCGATTGTCTTGCTGTCTGGGTCGAGTACATCGATCAAACGCTTATGGGTGCGAATTTCAAAATGCTCTTGCGAGTCCTTATCAATGAACGGGCTGCGCCGAACGGTGAAACGCTCGATGCGCGTAGGCAGCGGCACCGGGCCAACTACACGCGCCCCTGTACGCTCCGCTGTCTCGACGATCCGCTGCACGGATTGGTCTAGCACCCGGTGATCATACGCCTTGAGCCAGATACGAATTTTGTTTCTAACCATGTTTTCCTCTGGTGGCCTAGCTGCCGTTGCCTACCCGATTAGGATAGTAGAGGCCTGCCGTTGGCAAGCCCCCACGAACGTCCACAACTTTGTTTATCAGGCCGATTTCTTAGTTAAGAACTTCGGTGATGACACCTGCGCCGACGGTCAAGCCGCCTTCGCGGATAGCAAACTTCGAACCCTTTTCCAACGCCACCGGAGTGATCAGTTCCACTTCGAGGTTAACGTTGTCGCCGGGCATAACCATTTCCACGCCCGCAGGCAGGGTAATCGTACCGGTCACATCCATGGTGCGGATGTAGAACTGAGGACGGTAGCCGGGGAAGAATGCCTTGTGGCGTCCGCCCTCATCCTTCTTCAGAACGTACACTTCGCTCATGAAGCGCTTGTGTGGCTTGATGCTGCCGGGCTTAGCCAGAACCATACCACGTTCAATTTGTTCACGGGTGATACCGCGCAGGAGAATACCGGCGTTGTCGCCAGCGTCAGCCGATTCGAGTTCCTTGTGGAACATTTCGATACCGGTGACAATCGTCTTCATGGTCTCTTCGCGCAGACCGATGATTTCGATTTCTTCGCCCTTCTTCAAGGAACCACGCTCAGCACGACCGGTCACAACCGTACCACGACCCTTGATCGAGAACACGTCTTCGACGGGCATCAGGAAGGGCTTGTCGGTTTCACGTACCGGGGTGGGGATCCACTCGTCAACCGTGTCCATCAGCTTGATGATCGGCGCATATTCCGGCGCGTTCGGGTCGGTAGCAGCCGATTCGTTAGCGATCAAAGCTGAACCACGAACGATTGGGGTGTCTGCCGCGAATTCATAGCTTTCCAGCAGTTCGCTCAGTTCCATCTCAACCAATTCGAGCAGTTCAGGATCGTCCATTTGGTCAATCTTGTTCAAGAACACGACCATCGCCGGCACTTCCACCTGACGGGCAAGCAGCACGTGCTCACGGGTCTGGGGCATCGGGCCGTCTGGCGCGCTCACAACGAGGATTGCACCGTCCATCTGCGCCGCACCGGTGATCATATTCTTGATATAGTCACGGTGACCGGGGCAGTCGACGTGGGCGTAATGGCGCTTCTCGGTTTCGTATTCAACGTGACGAATGTTGATAGTGATACCGCGAGCTTTTTCTTCCGGCGCGTTGTCAATATCGTCATATTTCATACGCTCGGCCTGACCCTTCAGCCCCAGCACCTTGGTGATGGTGGCAGTCAGTGTGGTCTTGCCGTGGTCAACGTGACCAATGGTGCCGATATTGACATGGGGTTTGTTACGTTCAAACTTAGCCATTGTCTTTCAATCCTTTTCTGCGATACATTTCACGATACGTTTATTTCTTGTAGGGAGTACAGAACTTACCCCCTACCTAATTCACAACTACTTAGCGACCGCTCTTGACCACTTCTTCAGCGATATGAGCTGGGGCAACCGCGTACTTCTCAAATTCCATACTGAAGCTGCCACGGCCTTGGGTCATGTTACGGATGTTGGTCGCATAACCGAACATCTCACCCAGAGGCACATTCGCACGGATGGAGGTTGCACCACCACCACGCGGATCCATACCGAAGATAATGCCGCGCCGCGCCGAAAGGTCACCAACGATTGTTCCAGTGAATTCTTCGGGTACGGAAACTTCAACCTTCATGGTCGGCTCTAGCAGCACCGGGCTACCTTTTTGAACGCCTTCCTTCAGGCACATCGAGCCAGCGACCTTGAAGGCCATTTCGCTCGAGTCAACATCATGGAACGCGCCGTCAACCAGCTTGGCCTTGATACCCACGACCGGATAACCTGCCAGCACGCCACCGGCCATCGCATCCTTCACACCGTTCAACGACGGCTTGATGAATTCTTTGGGGATGGTACCACCGCGAATTGCATCTTCCAGAATTGATTCGTCGCCTGCGGGCAGCTTGGCACGGTCTTCATCGCTCAGCGGTTCGAATTCGAACACGACGCGCGCATACTGACCGGAACCACCTGTCTGACGCTTGAACGTGGTGTCAATGCGGACAGGGCGGGTAATCGTTTCGCGATACGCTACACGCGGGCGGCCTACGTTGGCCTGTACACCGAATTCGCGCATCATGCGGTCAACCAGAATTTCAAGGTGAAGCTCACCCATACCCTTGATCTTGGTTTGTCCGAGCTTGTCGTCAACTTCGATCTTAAAGGTAGGATCTTCTTCTGCCAGACGGCGAAGGGCGTTACCCATCTTGTCTTGGTCAGCCTTACTGTTCGGTTCAATCGACAATTCGATAACCGGTTCAGGGAAGCTGATCTTTTCCAGAATGACTGGCTTGTCGGGGTCACACAGCGTATCACCGGTGAAGGTGCTCTTCAAACCGAGGATCGCGGCGATGTCACCCGCTTGTACTTCTTCAACATCCTCACGGCTGTCCGCGAACAACCGCACAATACGACCGATACGTTCCTTGTCGCCTTTGGTGCTGTTCAGCAAGCCGGAGCCTGCCTTCACAATACCAGAGTAAACACGGAAGAAGGCCAACCGTCCCACAAACGGGTCGGTGAGGATCTTAAAGACGAGTGCAGCGGTCGGTTCTTCGGGATCTGCCTTACGAACCAACGGCTCATCCGTCTTGGGGTGGGTGCCGGTCACCGGGGGAATATCCAGCGGCGAGGGCAGCAGGTCAACCACGCGGTCAAGCATGGTCTGAACACCCTTGTTCTTCAGCGACGAACCGCACAGCACAGGTTGGATTTTGCCAGCCAGTGTTGCCGAACGCATCGCTGCGAGGATTTCAGCATCGGTGATCGCTTCTTCCATCAGGTATTTCTCGGTCAAGAAGTCGTCGTTCTCGACAACCTTCTCAATCATTTCCTGACGGCGGGTTTCAGCCTGTTCACGGTAGGCTTCAGGGATCGGATGCCGTGAGATATCCATACCCATCGTGCCTTCGTAGGAAATCAGTTCCATCGACAGCAAGTCAATGATGCCGGCGAAATCTGCACCTTCACCGTAAGGGATTTGGATCACGCACGGGTTGCCGTTCACGCGCTCGATAATCATATCAACGCAGCGTTGGAAGTTCGCCCCTGTACGATCCATCTTGTTAACGAAGCACAAGCGCGGTACACCATAAGTGTTCGCTTGACGCCAAACCGTTTCCGACTGCGGTTCTACACCGGCAACAGCGTCGAAAACAACCACACCACCATCAAGCACACGGAGGCTTCGCTGCACTTCAGCGGTGAAGTCCACGTGGCCGGGGGTGTCGATAACGTTAATCTGGTAATCTTTCCAGCTCGCACTGATGGCGGCTGCCGTAATGGTGATGCCGCGCTCGCGTTCCTGTTCCATATAATCGGTTGTAGCAGAACCATCATGCACTTCACCGATTTTATGGATCATGCCCGTGTAATACAACACGCGCTCGGTAGTGGTGGTTTTGCCTGCGTCAATATGGGCGATGATGCCGATATTACGCACTTTATTCAGATCGAGTCTCTTTGTAGCCATGTCACTCTCAAACTACCCACATTTGCCTGTAACGGACGCACGAGTTATGCGCCCCTAGTTGCGCGATACTACCGGAAGTGTGCAAAGGCGCGGTTGGCCTCTGCCATACGGTGGGTATCGTCCTTCTTCTTAATCGATGTACCTTGCCCATTGGCTGCGTCCAAGATTTCGCTGGAGAGTTTCTCCGCCATATTCTTGCCGCCGCGTCCACGGGAGGTTTCCAGTAACCAGCGCATCGCCAGCGAAGTCGCCCGTGCATACGGAACTTCCACCGGCACCTGATAGGTCGAACCACCAACACGCATCGGCTTGACTTCCACCGACGGGGTGACGTTGCGCAGTGCTTGTTCAAACACTTCAATCGGGTCACGCTTGGCGCGTTCTTCGATCAAGTCAAACGCACCGTACATGATGGCAAGGGCGGTACTGCGCTTGCCGCCGTACATCATGCGGTTGACGAACATGGTGACGTGCGTGTTATTAAATTTTTTATCCGGCGCAACTTTGCGCTTTGCTGGACTATTTCTTCTCGACATAACCCCTCAACCTCGCTTATTTCTTCTTGCCAGTTGCCGCAGCCGCTGCGCCTGCCTTAGGACGCTTCGCACCGTACTTGCTGCGCGATTGTTCGCGACCCTTCACGCCGTCGGTATCCAACGTACCACGGACAATGTGGTAACGAACGCAGGGAAGATCCTTCACACGGCCACCACGAACGAGCACGACACTGTGTTCCTGAAGGCTGTGACCTTCGCCGGGAATGTAAGCGGTGACTTCCAGCAGGTTAGTCAAACGCACACGGGCAACCTTCCGCAAAGCCGAGTTCGGCTTCTTGGGGGTCATGGTCTTGACGACGGTGCAAACACCGCGCTTCTGGGGTGCGCCCTTACGACGACGGGTACGCTTCTGGCTGTAGGCGTTCAGGGTGAACTGCAAAGCGGGAGCCTTTGATTTGCTCTTCTTCGCCTGCCGCCCTTTACGCACCAACTGATTGATCGTTGGCATACTTTGCTCCGAATAAATTAACCAATTTCCAGACAAGCAAACGGGCGATCTTCAATATTAGAACGCCCGCACATCACTCTTGGTTAGCGAGCTTTCCCTGCGTACAGAGTGCTTTCGCTGCCACTTCGTTCAATTGCGGCTTTCCACATTGCCTCTTGAAGATGAGGTTGTGAGCCGCTGAGTTGAGAGTAGGAATAGTATCATTCGCCTAAAAGAGAGTCAAGCGTTAATCGTGCGACTTATCTAAATCGTATCGGATAGTTTATCCGAACCTATAATAACCACACGCTGCGCATATTTTAGCGATCATCCCCCATTTCCATTGTAGGGAGGAGGCGTGCCTCCTCCGCACCACCCGCCTCAAACACCATCTTCACTGTAGGGACGCAGCACGCTGCGTCCGCACCACCCACCACAACCATCATTTTCTCGTAGAGATGAGGCGTGCCTCATCTGTCTTTGCGGTTATCCCTCGTACACAATCTGCCCGTCGCAAATCGTCATCACTGGCTTCACATCCTTAATGTCAGCATCTGGCGTTTGAAACAGATCAGCGGAGAGCAGCACCATATCCGCCAAATACCCGACCTTCAATTGTCCCTTATGCTGCTCTTGGAACTCGGTATACGCCCCGTCCCGCGTGTACGAGAGCAGTGTGTCAACCAACGACTGACGGTGATCCGGCTGATCGTCGCTCCACGCCTGCCGGTTCAGCGCGTTGTAGATCCCCAGCATCGGGTCCTGTGTCACCACCGGCCAATCGCTGCCGAAGGCCACCCGCGCCCCACCACCCCGTAGGTACTGCCACGCGAAACTCCGGTGCCAAGCCTCGCTACCAACCCGCTCAGGGAAGAACTCCGGCGTTTGCGGGTAATCCACCGCGCAGTGCAGCGGTTGGAAGGACGCAATCACCCCCAGTTTGGCGAAGCGCGGAATATCACTCGGATGTACCAGCTCGATATGCTCGACACGGTGGCGGCTGTCTCGCACACCGTTGACCTGCCGCGCGTGGGCGTAACCATCCAGCGTCCGCCGCACCGCTGCATCCCCAACTGCGTGTACCGTAATTTGCAATCCGCATTCGTCACAAGCCGCTGCCATCCGGTTGAAGTGTTCGGCGCTGTAAAGTGCCTCTCCTTTATAGTGGGGGCGGTCAGCGTAGTCATTCACCATAAACGCCGTCCACGACTCAATCACCCCATCCATAAAGAACTTCACCCGCCCCGCCCGCAGCTTATCGCCCTGATACAGCCGCGTCATCTCCACGGCCTCGTCCAAATCCTCAATGCGGGTGGTCGGTACGACACTATAAGGAATACTGATGCGCGTCGTCAGTTCGCCTGCCGCTTCCAATTCGGCATAAAATGCTGCCTGAGCCGCGTTGCCATCCATATTGTGAATGCTGGTGATGCCATGCTGTGCCGTCAGCTTTAACCCTTCTCGTATCCATTGTTGGTCGCGTGCCGAGCCATAACTCGGCTTGCCGAATGCATCCGGCAGGAAGCTTTTCACCGTCGCGTCCCACGCCTCAAAATGCCCCAGCACTGCCGCGTAAGCCAGCGGCTCGATCAACTCTCCGGTCGCCAGACCATCCGTGTCCACCACAATCTCGCTGCCCGGTCGGTTGGTGATGTCTCGCAGCTTGCCTGCCGCCTCCAACGCGCGGGTATTCGCCCATGCCGTGTGGTAGTCGTAGGCCATTATCGTCAGTGGTCGGTCGCTCACGATTGCGTCGAGGTGTTGGCGCGTCAGCGGTTGTCCAGCGGGCATGACCTCATAACGAAGCTGCGCCCCTGTGATAGATGGTTCGTCGGGGTGCGCGTCTACATACCGCCGGATAATAGCGGTCACTTCATCTAATGTAGCCGCTTCAAACAATTGAATATGCGCCAAACCCATCGAGCCAAGGTGTAGGTGATAATGGCTGTCGATAATCCCCGGCATCAGCGTCGCACCCTGCCCATCGACCACCCGTGTATGGCTGTCCCGCCATGCCTCCACTTCCGCTGCCGACCCGACGAACACAATCCGGTTCCCGCGCACAGCCACCGCCCCGGCAAAAGGGTTGGCGGTATCCGCCGTAAACACACGGGCGTTGATTATCAGAAGATCTGCCAATTCGGTCATAAAATTCTCACTTAAGAATAGGGTCCAATAGTCGTTACAAGATCGGCGATGAAATTCGGTGCCGACAAACAATCAACCCGATTGTAGCGACAGTCCGCGCCACAGATTCACACCTATCATCTCACACTCAACAAAAATTAGATTCGCACTGTAGGGAGGAGGCGTGCCTCCTCCGGGCTACATACAGAAAACATATTTTCTCTCAGAAAAGGTCTTAACACGCTTGTTTTACTCCCTTCTCCCCCATAGCAACAGGGGAGAAGGGCTGGGGATGAGGGGGTACACAAGGCAATGCGGCAACGGCTTTTTAAACACCCTCCGAGAGCCTCCCGTTTTCCGATCACGCACTTTGCAACCACTACCTCAGACGCATCAGAACAAATTATCATATAATCATGGCTAATGGTTATACCATGCCAGCTAACCTGTTGACCAAAGGAATCCGTTATGTCGTATACCGTCATCCTGCGCGAAATCATCCCCACCGATTTACCCGTTTTCTTCGATATACAACGCGATCCGGTTGCGCATTACATGGCGGCCTTCACCCCGCGAGACCCCAACGACCGTGGCACCTTCGACTCGCATTGGGCGCGGATTATGGCGGATGACACTGTGATTAACCGCACCATTCTAGCGGATGGCGTTGTCGTCGGCAGTGTCGCCAGCTTCATTATGTTTGGTGAGCGCGAGGTAGGTTACAGCATCGACAAAGCCTATTGGGGGAAGGGCATCACGACCGCCGCGCTAAAGCTATTCTTAGAGGAAGTGGTCACCGAACGCCCGCTGCACGCCCATGCCGCGAAGGACAACTTCGGCTCACTGCGCGTACTAGAAAAATGCGGCTTCCGCATCATCCGCTACGACATGGGCTTCGCCGAAGCGCGTGGCAAAGAAATCGAAGAAGCCGTACTGGTGTTGGAGAAATAAAAACGGAGATGCCGGAGTATAATTAAGCGGCAAATTTCTTGTAGGGGAGCACGGCTGTGCGCCCATTTGCTAACAGTAACTTTACGTTCTCGTGATCAGGCCCTCAACCATGACCAACGACATTGTTCTTGAAATCGAAAACCCATCAGAAACACAGCTTGAAATTGATAGTGTACGCCTGAGTAAAATCGAAGATCGAAAAGTTGTCGTATTTTATTCTCCAACTTATGGGCTTTATCTCCCAATTTGGGTTGGATCAATTGAAGGTGACGTGATTGTATCTGAGCTAAATAATATTCCGCACCAAACGACCACCAAACTCCTTGAACAATTAAACCCAACCGGAAACTTGCTAAGAATTTCAATAACGGATTTAAGCAACGAAGTCTACAAAGCAACGATTACAATCTCAGAAGCCGGAAACGAAACTCATATGCCGATGCGCCCCAGTGATGCGCTAGCGATTGCTATCCGTCAAAACTTACCAATGTATGCGCGTACTTCTGTAATAGAACAAGCGGGTACGAAACCGGACACAGGCATTCTGTCAAAAATAACGAACGCTTTAAATATCTTCAAATCAAAATTTCGTATCCGCTTGTCCCGCAGCAAAAAATAATTTTGTCTAACCGACATTGTTTTCGGCATAAAGCTGTCAGCGCTGCGTCTGTACAAAACCTCAACGCTCACCTATTTATCTGTTATAAAATGCCTTTTCTTTGCCTTCAACTTGAAACTTGCAACTTGTAACTTAAAACTATAAAAAAGGTTTATTTTCGGTTAACCCGACAAACTCCTTACCAACCATCCACCAACCCTCTTAACACGCCCACTCCCTCAAAAGGGTTAGCGCCAACACCGCTTAAAAGCTACCAAATGTTCTTCCAAATGGTCACCCTAAACAATTCCATATCGGCTATGCTATTTAAAGGGCTGGCCTTATGGTTTTGCTCCCTTGCCCTGTTACTACGGGGAAAGGGTTGGGGATAGGGGTTTCGCAGCACATTAACAACGTATTTCGTGCCGCATTTGCTGCTTTTGCTGCTTTTGCCGCTTGTTCCGCTTAATTTGGAGACTGACGACTGATAACTAGACGACTACTTTGTTTTTGCTTTTGACTGTCATCTGTTGACTATGGACTAAAGGCTACTTTTGCAGCAAACGTTGCTGCAGCAGCTCACCTGTCCATCGCTGCAAATAAAAAGGTTTGGCAACTTTGGCGGCGGCACACCAAAACACCATTTTTCGCCAAAGTTGCCAAACCTTAGCCGAGAACTAACCTTCTTGGCACAAGAATTGCCATTTTGAAATTGCCGCCATTGCTGCCAATTTTGCCAACGACTAAGCATCTTGTCTTTAACTGATAACTGAAAACGGGCAACTGATAACCTGCTTTTGCCTCTAGCTGACGACTTTGTATAGAGCTAAAAGCCAATTGTTAACCGCTAAAAGCTACCCCGCCACCGGAATACCAAAACTAAACGTGCTGCCCTTGCCCACTTCGCTGTCGATGTGGATGCCGTCACCCATCTGCTCGACAAGGCTGCGGGTAATAGCGAAGCCCAAGCCGGTACCGGGGCGCGAACGGGTAAAGTCGTCCTCGGCGCGCCAAAACTTGGTGCCGAGTTTAGCCACCGCGTCAGGCGACAAACCGATGCCCGTATCCGTAATGCTGAAGGTGATCTGCCCCGCGTCTTGGGTGACGCGGAAGGTGATCTTGCCACCGTTGGGCGTGTACTTGTAGGCATTGCTCACGAGGTTGGTCAGAACTTGCAAAAGGCGGTAGTAATCCACCTGCATATCCGGCAGGTTCGGGGCAATCGCCTCGATATACTCGTGCTGATACTCCTGCATCTGCGTCATGGTCGCGTCCCGCACACCCTGCACGATGTCGCTCACGGGGACGCGCGTTTCGTTCATATAGAAGTGACCGCTTTCCATGCGGCTGATGTCGGCAAGGTCGGAAACCAGCACCGCCATGCGCTTAACCGTATCCTTGACCTTGCCCAAGAATTCTTTCTGCCGGTCGGAAAGCTCGCCCATCATAATCGCGAGATCGGTATAGCCGGAAATACTGGTCATCGGCACTTTTAAGTCATGGGCGACGATGCCCACGAACTCGCTTTTGGCAAGGTTCGCCGCCTGCACTGCCGCATAAAGCCGCGCATTTTCAATCGCGACCGCCGCACGGACAACCATACGCTCGATCAAATCTTGTTCTTCCGGCGTAAAGGCTTCTGCGCCCTGCCGCTTGATGACCACCACGCCGAACACGGTGTTCTCGCGGGCAATCGGCACCATCGTCATGCTGTAATCGCGTCCGGTTTGCTCGCCGCTGACGGCAATCGGCTTACCCGTGCCGACCACATCCATCAAGTGCGGGTATGCACCATCCAGATATTCCGGCTGCGCCCCGTCCTCATCGCCGTAATGATGCACGGCTTTGATACGGTCGCCTTCCAGCAGGCCGAGGTGTCCACTGGTCGCGTCGGATAAACGGCAAGCCCATTCCAGCGTGATCTGCATGGCTTTGTCGGCATCCAGCGTTTCGTTTAATTGCTGATCGACACGGCGCAGGGTTTGCAGTTCTTCCACACGCGCCGAAAGAGCCTGATCGGTCGCGCTGAATAAACGGGCGTTGTCAATCGCAATCGCCGCTTGTCCGGCGAAGGCATCCAGCGCCGCGAGGTCGTCATCCATAAACAAGCCTGTTGTCATTCGGTTATCAACATATACCACGCCGATGACCGCGCCCCGCGCCCGTAAGGGGGTCGCCATAATGCTGCGCAGCGCCTGCCCGATGATGCTAGCCTGACCGGAGAAACGGGGGTCCTCGACCGCGTTATTAGTCACAACCGCCTTACCGCTGTCCATCACTTGGTTGGTAATCGTGTGGCTGAATTTAAAGTCGTCGCTGCCCAGCGTTTTCTGGTCGAGGTTACGCGCGACCTGCACCGTCATCCCGCCGTCGTCGTTGCGCAGCATCAAGAAGCCGCGGTCAGCACCGGTCAGATGGATGATAGCATCCATGACTTGATTGAGTACCGTTTGCAAATCTAACGACTCGCCCAGCAAACGGCTGACGTTATACAGCGCTTGAAAGCGGCCTTCCTTCTTACGCTGCTTGCGTTCTTCCGTGATACGACCCAACAGGTCATTCAGGGTTTCGACCTGCTTGAGCAAGAATTGACCATCAACACGCCCGCCGGTAATCTGGCTGCGGAGCTGGTTAACGTTCTGGCGAATGGAACTCAGTTCAGCGTCGGAGACAGGAGCAGCGGCTGGCGTGGGATTGGTCGTCATGCGCGTTTACTTCTTTTTCTTGTTATCGGTCGGGCGGAACGAATTGTAGTAGTCACACCATTCGGTGATCGGGCAGCGCTCACAGTGGGCGACACGGGCGGTACAGGTTTCGCGCCCATGCTTAATCAGGTTAAGGTGAAACGTCAGGTGGGCTTCCGGCGGGACGATGGCTTCCATCACCGGATGCGCTTTATCGGCGCTGATGCCCTCCGGCAAGAAGCCGATGCGCTGCCCAACACGGTGAACGTGCGTATCCACCGGAAAGGCGGGGCGGTTGAAGCCAAAGCACATGACAATCGCGGCTGTTTTGGGTCCAACGCCGTTCAAGCTGGTCAGCCATGCCTTTGCCTCGTCCATCGGCATCTCGCGCAGGAACTCGATGCTCATCTCGCCGCGTTCGTCGTAGATGCGCCGCAGCACTTCTTGGATGCGCGGGCCTTTCTGGTTGCCCAAGCCTGCGACCTTGATGGCATCAATCACAGCTTCCGGCGCAGCATCCCGCACTTCCTCATACGTTTTGAAACGGGCTTTGAGTGTGTCGAAGGCGCGGTCGCGGTTAGCATCGGTCGTACTCTGGCTCAGGATGCAGCTTACCAGCTCGTCCAATGGAGGTAACCACTGTCGCCATGCCGGATAGCCATACACGCCGCCCAAGGCCTTCGCAATCGGTTCGTACTTGGCTGCACGCCGCTTAAAATCAGGAACACTATTTGTAAGATTGGATGTAGTCATATTCTACATTCTACGCGGGATTGATCTACTGGCAAGCGTGGCAGGGTTCTACATGAAAACTCATTTAGCCACCGCGCATGATTTCGGGTTATTATGTTCACAACCGAGTGGGAGAGATATAAACCATGAACCAGCGTTTAATCCGTTACATGGCGATTTTGATCTTATGTGTGCTATCGGCAGGCAGCGTCAGCGCCCAGGCATCCAGCGACGAGCCAAAGCCGTCCAACCTGCTGGCGAGCCGTGATTATGCTCAAGCGGAAGCAGCCGAAAACGCCGGTGATTTTGAAGAAGCGATACGCCTGTACGGGCTGGTGATCGACCGCGAGCCGGATTTCTGGGCGGCTTATTACCGGCGCGGCGTACTGCACTCGATTCTGGAAAGCTACGACCTCGCTGTCGATGATTACAGCCGCGTCATCCAGTTACAGCCGGATTTCACAGCCGCCTATGATGGGCGTGCCATCGCCAACGAGCAGTTGAATAACCATAACGACGCACTGGATGACGCGAACAAAGCGATTGAGTTGGGCATCGAGGACGACTACGTGTATTTCACCCGCGCGATGGCGCACCTTGGCCTGAGCAACTTCGAGCAGGCGATTGACGACTTCACCTACTGGATCGACCTGAACCCCAAGACCTATGCCATCGCTTACTTTTATCGCAGCCGTGCTTATTATGCCGTCAGCAACCTGCACAGCATGATTAGCGACCTTGATATTTTCATCGAACTGCAACCCGCATCGCCATTCGTGCTGACAGATCGCGCGTACATTCACCGCCTCCTCGGTGACTATGACCACGCCATTGAGGATTACTCGGCGGCGATTGCGCTTGAGCCAGAAGGGATTGAGCGCGTGTACTTCGAGCGCGGGCAAACCTACGCTTTGCAGGGGGATTACACCCACATGCTAGAAGACTTACGCGCCTACGCCGACATCGTAGGCGACCAAGCCGACCCGATGGTGCTCGACTTATTGAAAAACCACCCTGAATAACCGAAACGAGATGCAGCTAGTGAGCGATTTACAACACGGCAAAGTGCTCCACATCCAAACCGGACGCGTTCGCACTCACATCGACGAAGCCGGTTCGCCGTGGGAAACCGCGATCTATAAGGAAGCCGTAACGACACCGATTAACATTGGTACGCTGGGGCTGGAAGGTGACGAGCGTACCGGCTATGACGTGGATCGGGCGTTGTGCTGCCAGTCAGTTGATAACTACCGCTATTGGAGCGCTTATTTCCGGCGCAATTTCCCGCTTGGCACCTTTGGCGAAAATATCGTGCTGGAAGGTTATAACGACGAAACCGTGTGCATCGGTGATGTCGTGCGCTGCGGTACGGCGCTGATGCAGATTGCCCAATCACGCACGCCCTGCTACAAACAAGCCAAAAAGATTGGTGTGCCGCAGTTCGTGAAGTTGATCGAACAAACGCAGCGTCGCGGGTTTCTGCTGCGCGTTTTGGAACCCGGCACGTTCCAAGTCGGTGATTCTTTCGAAACGGTTGAACGCCCTCACCCCGAAGCACCGATGATCTACGTCAACCAGCGCTTCTTCGGCAAGCCCGACCGCGATGATTTGCGTTGGCTGGCAGATTTAGAACCTCTTGCCCACGATTGGCGCTCAGAAGCCGCCGCGAAATTGGGCAATCCGGTGAAGCTGTAACGGCACAGAGCAGCTTGTAGAGTCCTTTATGATGGCCTTCAATTTCGATCTACCATAATAATGTGTCGTTTGTCGCCCTATGCTTGATGACACTTACCTGCCATCGTCGGCAGCACCACACTGTTGAATGCTTGAACCCAAAGCATAAACCTACGTTGAGTCGATATAAAATTCAGGCTCACCAAATCATGACAGGTTGACTATACTCACAACGATCTGCCACCTATAGATGAACCATCACCAAACGCTGCATCATGAGTTGAGGTTTACAGCATGTCAAAAGTCGTGTTCTTCAACATTCCAGCACACGGCCACATCAACCCTGCTTTACCCGTTGTTCGCGAGATGATACAGCAGGGCGAGCAGGTGATCTGCGCCAACACCGAGGAAACCCGCGCCGCCCATGAAGCCACCGGCGCAACTTTTGCTGCCTACCCTTTTATTCCCACAATGGCTGGACTCATCAATAACGCTGGCGGTGGTAATCTGGCAGATAACGCACTGTCGCTCGTCAAAATCGCTGATTTGATTATGCCGTGGGTGCTGCAACTGCTCAAACGCGAAAAGCCGGATTACGTGATCTACGACTCGCTGGCGGCATGGGGGCGGCAGGCGGCGAATAAGCTGGGCATTCGCGGTGCAGCGTCCATCAGCACCTTTGTTATCACACCCAGTTCGATGCCACCGATGCCGCTGCCAACCTTGCTCAATATGCTGGGGAATATCCTCGTGCGGCTGCCTGCTTACTGGCAAACCGCGTGGCAGATGCGGCAAAAGTACGGCGTGAAGGGTGTTGGGCTTGCAGGTGCGCTCAGCAATACCGGCGCGTTGAACATCGTTTATACCTCGGCCAAATTTCAACCTGCCAGCGAAAAACTCGACAGCAGCTACAAATTCGTCGGCCCGTCACTGGCTCCTCGAAAAGATGACTCTGGCTTTCCTTTTGACGCGCTGACGGGTAGTCCAATCGTTTATATCTCACTCGGCACTATCAACAACGACAATCTCGATTTTTACCGCCAGTGCTTTGAAGCCTTTAGCAGCCACAGCGGTCAATTTATCCTGTCAGTCGGCAAGCGTACCGACATCGCCGCGCTCGGCAGCATTCCTGCCAATTTCATCGTCCGCAACTTTGTGCCGCAGCTTGAGGTCTTGCAGCGCGCCGATGTGTTTATCACCCACGGCGGCATGAACAGCGTCCACGAAGGCTTATACTATAATGTGCCGCTGATCGTCATCCCCCAGCAGATGGAACAAGGCGTGGTGGCGCAGCAGGTCGCCAAACACGGCGCGGGAATTGCGCTGGCGAACCGTGTGCCGTTCGGGCAAACGACCGTGCCGATGCTGCGGTCGGCTCTCGATCAACTACTAGCCGGAAAAGCGCAGTATCACGCAGCGGCAGTGCTGCTCGGCGAGTCACTGCGGGCAGCCGGTGGCTCCCAACGTGCGGCACAGGAACTCATGGCCTTCGGGCAAGCAAAAACTCACTAACATTTCATCAACAGGACATAAACATGCAGCTTTCAACAGAAAACTTGGTACTGGATGCGAACAGCGCGATTGACTTCCAACTGCACACCACGTTTAGTGACGGGGTATGGGCACCGGAAGGGCTGATCGACCACGCCAAGGCCGCTGGCTTCGGTCTCATCGCCATCACCGACCACGACCGCACGGATACGGTCGCCGAACTGCAAACCTTAGCTGCTGCCAAGCAGATGCCGGTGCTGGTGGCGGCAGAACTCAGTACCCGTTGGCGGGGCGAGTCGGTCGATGTGCTGTGCTTCGGCTACAATCCAGAAGCGCCTGCTTTGCGGCAGGCATCCACGCGCGTTTGGGATATGCAGCACGCCAATACCACGCAGGCTTTCGCCAAGATGCGGGCAAAAGGCTACACCCTCATCAAAGATTTGCTCGAAGATGATGAGGTTGAGCAGGCGAAAATGCTGGCGACTATTCTCGCGCTGCCCTCCGCCCGTCAACCGCAAGAACTTACTAAGCTGCTGCCCAAGCTGAATGCTGAGTTTGACGAACCGGCGCTCTGGAAGGTGATGGAAGAGGTTGGGGTACGCTTCGAAGGGAATGATATTGCCGATGTAGTAGCCGCTGTTCACGAAGATGGCGGCGTGTGCTTGATCGCGCATCCCGGTCGCGGCGTGTACTACCCTGTATTTGACCCGCCGCTGCTGGACGAACTGCGCGCCGAAGTGCCGATTGACGGCTTCGAAGCCTACTATCCGCTGCACAAGCCGGAACAAACCGCCATGTATCTCGACTATGCCGAAAAGCACGACTTACTCATAAGCGCTGGTTCCGACTCGCACGGCAACAATCGCGATCCGATTCCCTATCCCGCCCAACATGTCCGCAAGCTACTCGAACGAGTCGGGGTGACGGTTAAAGCATAAACAACTGATTCTAACTAATGGGTTCAATTTCAAATGCAAACTCATGTCGTAAAAAGCAGACGTTAAATGACATGAAAAAGTTGTATTGACCCAAAATCACAGGCACAGTTTCCAACTTTGTCCACGCAAAGGCAAGTTCAACAGGTTGGAAATCAGCTATTAGTCCTGTCAATGCAATAGCACGGGCATCATAGCGACCTAAGTTGCCAGATAGTCGCACAGGTATGTTTTCATCATCCCACCTTAGACCAAGCGCAATACCTGCTTGATACGGTAACACATTGACTGTAGCCCCGGTATCTAAAAGAGCGGACAAATTAATTGTCCGCTTGCCTGCACTCAAACGAAGTGTTAATTGTGGGAGCAAGCTATCTTCGTAGCGTGTCGGATCGCCAGCCGAATAGACAAACCGCCGCTTATCAGCCATTCTTATTTGCCTGTCGCATTTCCATAAACTTTCGCAGTGTTTCTGCCGCCTCATAGGAGTCATAAGGTGACCAGATTGGAAAATCCATATCAGGTAGCTTTACTTTTTCTTCTTGCGCCAATTCCTGCGCTAATACTTGCAATGCTTCTAATTTCTCGATGCGATTGAGTTTGCGCAGTGCATCTAACATTTCTTCAGCAATCATACTTCACCTCTCGCCTATTCGTACCACATTCATTATACGAAAGCTGTCAATCATAAACTTACCTAATTACCCACCGAAACCATTCCGGTTCAGCAGCAGTTTAAGCAAACGGCGCAGGTCATCAAGGCCGCTGCCGCCGAGCGCCGCCGCATACTCGGCCTGAATCTCGGCCATAATCGCGAAGGCATCGGTCATGAAGCTGCCGTTATTCTGCGCCATTTTGATGATGAACGCTCGCTTGTCATTGGGGTCGAGCGAGCGCTCGACATACCCCTGCGCCTCCAACTCGCGGATGAGATCACCCATCGACTGCTTGGTCATCCCCGCCCGTTCCGCCAGCGTGACAATGCGCGTCCCTGTCGGCTCGATATAAGAAAGAATGGTCAGGTGGGTGGCGCTCAACTGCGTGTAACCGCGAGCGTGGAGTTTTTCGGCACAGCGAGTTTGGAAGTCGCGCATGGCGAGGCTGAGTAAGCGGCCTATGTTGTCGTCGTAGCTGTCGGGCGGTTGGGTCATGCATATACCTGTTGACAAAATAGTCAGCTTACCTTATCATATTAGTAAGTCAGGCTGACTAATTACGAGCAATATACTCGTAGTATACCGCAACCACCTATCTCAATGGAGAAGCATATCATGACTCAAACCACCAATAAGCGGCTGGTTAGCATGGCCGCGCCTATTTTCCAGTCGGCTGACCTATTCGACCGTCCTATCGACCTGCGCGATTATCAAGGCCGCTGGCTGCTGCTGTCGTTCTACCGCAACGCCGCCTGTGCCCTGTGCAATCTGCGCGTCCACGAACTCATCCGCAGCTACGACGAGTATCAGGCGAAGGGCTTGGACATGCTGGCGGTGTTTGAATCACCGCGTGTCAACATGCTCCAATATGTCGGCAAGCAGGAGGCGCCCTTCCCGCTGATCGCTGACCCCGAAGCACGGCTGTATGACCTCTACAGTGTCGAAACATCCGAAGGCAAAGTGCAGGCGACGATGGCCGCGCCGGAAGGCCAAGCACGGGTGCAAGCCGCCGCCGCCGCCGGATTTGCGCTCATTAAAGAGGAGGGCAGCAACTTCTACCGCATCCCCGCCGACTTCCTAATCGACCCTGATGGCATCATCCGCGAGGCGTTCTACAGCGACCTGATTGGTCAGCACCTCAGTTTGGATGTTATTGACGAACATTTAAAGACAACGGTTATCTAATACCATCTGTGGGGGTTTGCCGGCGGCGAACCCCCACCTTTACCTATACCTCTGCCGCCACACCCACCTCCCGCCGCACCAGCGGTTCGATCTCCTCCCACTCGACACTCGTTTGCCGCCCGTTGTCGAACTCATTCAGCAACCACGCCTGAATCGGTTGCAGTTCCGGCGCATCTTTCGGCAGGTCAATGCCGAGGTGCTGGCGGATGAGGAAGATCAACCCCGCGATGCCGGAGTCCTTCGTCAGCGACACTTCCAAGGGCCTACCCAACAGTTCTGGCACGTTGAATGGCGCGTACATCCACCAGAACTTGTTCAGTCCATCGGCGTGGACACCCGCGCGGGTACGGTGGGCATCGCGCCCATACAGCGGATACTTGGGTGGAATACCCTCACCCATGTCGGCGTACAAATCCACCAGCCCGTTCAGCGCTTTGAAGTCCGGCTGCCCCTCGCTAAAGTAACCCATGCCGATCAGGTGCAGCAGCACCGCTTCCAACGGCGCGTTGCCCGACCGTTCCCCCTTGCCAAGCGATGTGCCGTTGATAACCGCACACCCCGCCCGTACCGCCGCGAGGCAGTTGGCGACCACCAAACCCGTGTCATTGTGCGGGTGAAATTCCAAATCTTCCGCCGCCAAACCCATCCCCCGCAGCTTGCGGATGATACGCGGCACACTGCGCGGCAGTTCTACATCGTCATACGGCAGACCCAACCCCATCGTGTCGCACACACGGAACTTCGGGCGCAGGCCGCTTGGCGCACAAATCGCCTGTACCGCTTCCACGAACGGCAGCATAAAATCCATCGGTGCGCGGGTCGCGTCCTCCAGATGTAGGCGTGGGCGTATTCCTGCCTCAACCGTCACCCGTACCGCGTCCAAATAGGTGTTCGCGGCTTGGTTGCGTCCACCCGGCTTGAACTTATGGAACGTGTGGTAATCCGAGGCCGAAGCCAGCATCCCCGTTTCGCGTATGCCCAGCGTCTTGATGAGTTCTACATCCTTCGCCGATGCCCGTATCCACGTTGTCGGCTCTATGGGCGCACCTGCGTGGTAACGTTCGAGTACCCCTTGCAGCGCCTCGCGGTCAGAAGGGCGATAGACGAAAAACTCCGCCTGCCGGATCGCCCCACTTTTCCCCGTGAACGCGCACAGGATGTCGTATATCCGCAGGCTCTGTTCGGTGGTTAATGGAAGGCCGCCCTGCTGCCCATCGCGGTGGGTCGTTTCGGTCGTCCATACCTGCGCGGGTAAATCGGCGGGGCGTTCGGTCCATGCATAACGCGGGAAGTCCTCGCGCGGAAAGCTCTCCAAAAAATATTCGGGTGACTGCGGTTCGGGTATCATCTTCTCTTCCTGTCTTTACTTGGCGCTCTTGGCGGTTCAACTCTCTTTATCTTGATTATAGAGTAGATTTTTGTGATACACTTGTCAATATTGATTAAATAATCAATATATCCAACAGGAAGTATATGACTCAGTACCTCTCCGCACAGGAAGCTTGCGACCGTTTGGGTGTCAAAGAAGCCACGCTCTATGCCTATGTCAGCCGTGGGTTGATTCGGTCGGAAGTGGGCGGCGGCAGCACCCGCAAACGCCGCTATCTGGCTGAAGATGTCGATAAACTGGTTGACCGCAAAGAACAGCGCCGTGACCCTGCCAAAGTGGTCGAGGACGCGCTGCATTGGGGCGTTCCCCTACTCGACTCAGCAATCACACTCATAGACGACGGTCGCCTGTATTTTCGGGGGCAGGATGCGGCGGACTTAGCGCGGTCACAATCGCTGGAAAACGTGGCAGCGCTCATCTGGCTGGATGATGCCAGCGCGGCAATTGATTTGTTCGCCCAGCCGCTCCCTGTGGTCGATCTCACGCCCTTCGCTCATCTCAACCTGCCGCTAATGCCCACTCTACAAATGGCGCTCACGCTTACCTCGCCGCAAGACTTCGCCGCTTATGATCTCAGTGCGGCGGGCACGGCACGTACTGGTGCGCGTATCCTCAAAACGATGATTGCTGCCTTTGTAGGGATGAGGCGTGCCTCATCCGCTTCTGACGCAAACCTGTCGCAGTCATTGGCTTCCGCGTGGTCTACTGATGCCACTTACCTGCTCAATGCGGCGATGGTGCTGTGCGCAGACCACGAACTGAACGCCTCGTCCTTTGCTGCACGGGTCGCTGCCTCGGTGGAGGCCAACCCCTATGCCGTGGTACAGGCGGGGTTGGCCGCCTTGCAGGGACTCAAGCACGGCGGGCATACCTCCCGTGTTACCGCCTTTATGCGCGAAGTCGGGAACGTCGGGCGGGTGCGAAAGGTGATCGGCGAACGACTGCGGCGCGGTGATGACCTCCCCGGTTTCGGTCACCACTTGTATCCCGAAGGCGACCCCCGCGCCAAAGCCTTGATGGCGCTGATTTCCGAGCAGTTACCGCGATCACCCGAATTGGATTTGGCGAGCACACTCGCCGGAGCGGTAACGGAAATAAAGGGTAAACCGCCCACGATTGATTTTGCGCTGGCAACCCTTGAGTTGGTACTCAAGCTGCCGGACGGCGCGGCGCTGGTGTTGTTTGCACTGGGGCGCACGGTCGGCTGGGTCGGTCATGCCATCGAGCAGTATGGTTCTAATAGCATCATCCGACCCCGCGCACGGTATGTGGGTAAGGTGCCAATCTCATAATGCATAAAAAATATAATGATAGCTAATATTCGCAATATTAATGCTTCAAACCGTTATAAATGCCTATAATTGTATACAAAGGATTGGATTTTTCAATTATCGCGACAAGGAAATCAATACTTGCTTAATGAACTCAAATCGATCATTGCCGAGATGGAAGCCCTGAAATTGGTCGATTATGAACGGGTGCTGTTACTATCCCAAACGGCTCAAACCCTTGCTGAAAAACTCGATGCGCCTGAATATCTGGCACGCGCCTTCAATGGTGCTGCTGGAGCACTGAACCTAATAGGCCAACTCGACCGCTCTACGGAATACGCCATGCAAGCCATTAATTTAGCACAACTTCACAATTTGCCCCATGTAGAAGGCTGGGCACTCACCGTAATTTCATCCAATTTCCAACACACTCGTGATTACCGTTCGGCCCGCCAGCTACTTCACCGTCAGCGTGAAATTGCGGATCTGCTGCATGACGATGGCTTATGCGCCCTAACACTGAGTGATATGGGGCATATGTATTTTTATATGAGTGACTACCAGCGGAGCATTGACGTACTGCACGAGGCGCTCAACTTTGCTCATCCTGATTTTCTTAATGGTGCAGTACGAGGCATTATTCACGTCAATCTTGTAATGGTGTATGGTGAGACAAATCAACAAGATCAAATGGTGACGCATGGACAGCAAGCGATTAACTGGGTGCGGGAATCCAGGTCCCTAGTTTTATTGGCGACCACTCATATCTACCTCGCTAACGGGCATATAGGCTTCAAAAATTATGAACAAGCACAGATTTGTTTAGATGCAGCATATGACATTGCTAACCAAATTAATTTACCATGGCTCACGCTCAGTTGTCTTGATACTCAGGGTAAATTGTCGGCACATCAGGGAAAAACTGCTGAAGCGGTAACCACCTTTGAAGAAGCACTGGCATTAGCCCACGAACACCAACTGTTCGAATCTGAAGTGCAAGTCTACGAATCGCTCATACAATCACATCAAGCAAACGGTAACTTCGAAGCAGTCTATCTCTATCAAAACCTACTAAATCAAACCAGCGAAAAAGCCAGTTATCATAA
>JAPUDW010000065.1 GCA_027492915.1 Bacteroidota bacterium
CTACCGCGCCGCCCACAACATCCCGCGCGTCATCATGGTAATCACGGGTGTCAATTCGACCACATCCGGTCGGTGGCCGAGGCTGGAATAAAACACGCGGCCTTCGCCCCACGATTTCGTCCACACTACCGGCATCACCGTTTTACCGAAGCGCGTCGTCACCAGCACCGTGTTGGCAGGGTCAACATGCATGTAATACTGCTCGGTCGTCACATCGAAGTCGCTGATGCCTTCGGTGATCGGGCTGGGTTCACCGTCGATAAGCACCGTGTAGTGCGCGGCATCGTTGCCGGGGTGCGCCACCCACTGTCCACCGGTCATAAACTGCCACTCGGTCTCGTTGCGGAAGCTGTCGCACATACCGCCGTGCAAACCTGCCAGCCCCACGCCGCTTTCAACTGCCGCTAACACCGGCTTCAACTGCTCCGGTTTGATCGTCCCCATCGTCCAATTCGGCACAATTAGGTCGAAATCGGTCAGCGTCAGGTCGCGGTAGGAATCCAGCGTATCGCTAATGGTCACATCAACATCATTCTGGCGCAGTGCGGCGGCGAGAATACCGGAAATTTCTTTGGGCTTATGTCCATCCCAACCACCCTGCACAATCAACGCTTTTTTCATAATAGGAGTTCACCTTTTATAACGGTTACGGCACTGCCGCCTACTTTAACAGTTTCGATGTCATCCGGCGAACCAACGATTTCAACCGTGGCCTGACCGGGGCGACCAATCCAGTGTCCCTGCTCGGCAATAAACTCGCGCTGGCTGATGATGCCATAGTGGTACAAATACGCCGCCATACCGCCAGTTGCCGAGCCGGTGAACGGGTCTTCCAGCGTTGGGCCAACGTGACGCGCGAAGGTCTGCCCCTCCGACGTAACACCCTGCGCCACGAACAAATGTGGGCTGAACCAGTCACCGTTCTCGCGCAGATGGTTATACAACGGCGCGTTAACCTGTATCCGTCGCAGCGCCTCAAGATCGCGAACGGCCATCATCAACTGCGGTGTTCCAGTGCTAACCGTTTGCACCGGATACCCCGGCAGCAGATCATCCGGTGTCAGGCCAAAGGCGGGCATAACCTGCGCGGGATCATACGTGGTGAGGAACTGGGGTTTCTTCTGCGACATGACGATCCGTTGTACCTTGCCCTCGCTGGCATAAATCTCAATCGGTATCGGCCCGACCTTCAGTTCAAGCAGGATGTGGGTGGTGTCACCGGTCAGTTTGACGCGCCCCGTTTCCACCAGCGCGTGAATGGTGGCAATGGTCGGGTGTCCGGCCAGCGGGATTTCCTCATCGACGGTGAAGTAACGTGCGGCTACATCCGAACCTGCTGGCGGCGTTTGGGTGAACGCAGTTTCCGAAAGGTTCATCTCGCGGGCGATGGCCTGACGAGCGTTACTGTCAAGGTCATCGGCCTCGAACACGATGGCACACGGGTTGCCGCCGAGCGCCACCGTGGTGAAAGCATCCACCTGCATAAATGGGTAATTGGGCATATTCAGTCCCCCTACAAATAAATCTATACCATCAATTGTAGGGCGATGCGGCGGCGATCATAGAACCGCTTAGGCCATGCCCTCAACATTAGAATTCTTAGATCGTTGGATGAGCGCTGGTTGGCGTGGAAACGGTTTGGAGTAGAATAAGGCGCACGAGTGAGAGGATTTTGGGATATGCAGGCTCGTACCCAATCAGGCGGGGACATGCGCCGGCTGCTGTGGCGCGGCGGTTTGGTTCTCGCTGGATTAGCCATCGTGGTCGTCCTAGCCGTCGCGGTAATCGGAACCGGACAATCGGCTGGCACCATCATTGAAATATTTACCACGCGCTTCCTCGGTATCTTCATCGAAGCCGTGCCGTTTTTGCTGCTGGGGGCGCTGGTCTCCGGCATGATCGACTCGTTCCTGACGGCGGACGACATCGCCCGTTTCGTGCCGCGTAACCCGATACTGGCGACCATTGTCGGCGCGTTCCTCGGCTTTGCCTTCCCCGTGTGCGAATGCGGTGTCGTGCCTGTCGTGCGGCGGCTGTTCAACAAAGGGCTGCCGATGTGGGTCGGTATCACATTCCTGTTGGCGGCACCCGTCATTAACCCGATTGTGCTGGTCAGCACCTATGTCGCGTTCGGCTTCGGCCCTGTACTCATCGGGCGCTTCGTGTTCACCATCATCGTGGCAATCGGTGCGGGGTTGGTGTTCGCGCTCGGTGCGCGTCCGCAGGATGTCTTGCAACCGCGTTCGCTGATGCCCGTCATGGGCGGTTCCGGCGATATGCCACCGCTGCACTTTGTCCAGCGCAAAACGCTGGCAATGGGCATGGGTGACGCGCTGCGCTCTGCCAACAACGAGTTCTTCGAAATGGGTCGCTTCTTGATTATCGGCTCACTGTTGGCGGCTGCCATGCAAACCTTTGTCACGCAGGATGTGCTGCTGGCGCTGGGGCGCGGACCGATTGTCTCGGTACTGGTGATGCAGGCGATGGCATTCCTCCTCAGTGTGTGTTCAACGGTCGATGCCTTCCTCGCACTGTCGTTCATCGGTACGTTCACAACGGGTTCGATCATCACCTTCCTGACCTTCGGGCCAATGGTCGATATTAAGAGTACGCTGATGTTCTTGGGCGTGTTCCAAAAGCGCACCGTCCTGTACCTCATCCTGCTGCCGCTGCTCATGACGCTGCTCATCGGCGTGTGGCTCAACTTGAATGTGGTATTCTAGGGTCAGGCTTTTACTGGCATTAAGGAGGCTAACATGGCATCAGATAGCAATGAACTCAAGAAGCGTTTTGACGCTTTCCACCGTGAGGCACGTTTCGGAGAGAAGGCCTATCGTTTGTTGGGCAAACCACAAATTACCGATAAGCTTGTGAGCGTATTGTTCTCATATCCCGACGACGTAGGTGACAAGAACACCTTCATTGACGGTGTGATTACCGCACTCAAAACTTATGGTTTGGACGCTGCCGAACCCACGCGCCAGAAGAACGGGGTGCGTATTCAATCCCGCATCTTGGCGGTCGAGGCCGAAGAAGCAACCAAGGCCGAGTAAGGGTAACAGATAGAAAGTAGGGATGAGGCGTGCCTCATCCGCGTTTGCCCATCCCAAACATTTCTTCTCGTAGGGAATGGTCTAAGACCATTCCAAATGCTACCCAATCTGACGGGTAAACAATAAGTAACGCAGGTGTTAGTCGTTAGGCAGGTGAACGATGGCAAATTTGGAACTATTCGATAATTATGTTGCCCCGCGTGATCTTCAGCGCGAGGCGTTGGTCGGTTGGGCAAAGTCGGTGGTACTGTTGGCGCTCGGCGTATTCTTCATCTACAGCATTACCAGCGGCAACCTGACTAATTATATCAACGAACGCTTTGCATGGTTGTCGTATGTTGCGGCTGCCTTATTCATGCTGCTTGGCGCGGCCAACAGCATCGACCTGCTGCGGAATAAAGATGCCATGCGCCTCGACCGCAGCCACGCCCCGATCACATGGACGGTTATCGCGGTAGTTACTGTACCGCTGGTGCTGGGCGTGTTCGTGCCATCCCGCCCGTTGGGGTCGGCGGCTGCGCAGGGCAGCGTCAGCCTGACGGCGGCCTCGGTCACGGGCGCGACCACCTTCACCACCGACCCGCTGAAGTGGAACGTGTTGGATTGGCTGCGCTCGTTCAACAGCAGCGACGACATTAACAGTTTCAACGGCAAAGAAGCCAATGTAGTCGGCTTTGTCTACCGCGAAGCCACCTTCCCCGACGATCAATTTATGGTGGCTCGTTTCACCGTAAGCTGCTGCGTGGCAGATGCTGGTGCAATCGGACTGCCTGTGTATGCGCCGAACGCGGCTGACTTCCCGACCGATACATGGGTATCTATCAAAGGGACGCTCAAAGTCGATGATTTTCGTGGCGACGAGTGGCCGATCCTCCAAGCCGTGACCATCGAGAAGATCGAGCAGCCCGAACACCCGTATTTGTATCCGTAGCAGTAAAATAAAGTTTGTTGTTATAGAGGTTAATTTATTGGCGACCCGCATCTAGGATGTGTATGGCTCGTAAGCGCCGCTTCATCATTAGTCGCAATACGTGGCGATTGCATCAATTCGAATTTAGTGTTGCCTGCTCCTATCAGGATTGTCTCAACCGTATGAGGCGGCTCGAAGCCGGATTGAAATACGACCATGCACTTGTGGCAAACAAAAATCTAACGGCAACAAATGTAACAAGTGATAATGAGCCATTCCTTGAGCTAGAAGAAGACGAAGATGCATCATCATTTGAGTTACATTTGAAGAATATTGTAGTCAGCGGCACGGTACAATTCTTGACCGAGGAAAGCACCTTATTTGTAGGTATATCGCAGTTTAGTGTGGATTTTCCTGAGCCTATTCCGTTGTCGGTTTTTACGGATTTCCTGCTTGTTGGCACATTAGGTGTAGGTGCAATCTTCGTCTTTATTTTGCTATCTGTGCTTTCAGCCTATGTTTCGCCTAACCAGATTAGCAAGTTTCCTATCGATCTTGTTGGGAAATTTGCCATACTTGGATTTTCAATTTTAATCGTAGCAAGTGTCATTAATTACTTGATAGCACGTTGGCAGTTAGAACGTGCCGTAAAACTACTTATGGACTCTTTTAGAGACTGCTCCAACTAAAGGACTAATGATGCTCGAATTTAGCTGCCACACATGGGCATTCACCGACCTCACCCTGCCCGAAGCACTGGGGACAATTGCCCGTTTGGGCTTCCGCTACGTCGATATTGGCAGCGGATCGAACTTGAACACCACCCGCGCCGCCGAAAACCCGCGCAAAGAAGCCGCAGAAATCCGTACCGACCTCGACCTATTCAACCTCAAAGTCAGCGATCTGTACTTGATGCTGCCACGCATCTCGCTGCCGGATGAAGCCCGCCGCCAAAAAGAACTTGACCAATTTCAGGCACTGCTGCCCTTCGCCGTCGCACTCGGCACACCGGGCATCACCCTGTCGCCGGGGCTGGTGCATCCCGCCGAAGATGTGGAGGCGATTGACCGTGTGACCGCCGCTCTGCGGGATATGGTCAAGTGGGGTAAAGAAGCTGGCTTGCAGATCAGCATCGAGCCGCATATGGACTCGATGGCGCAAACGCCGGAAGTCGCCATGAAGCTGATGAAAGACGTACCGGGCTTGTGGCTCACCCTCGATTGGGCGCAGATGGTTTGTCAGGATATTTTCCACGAAGACATTATCAAGCTGCTGCCCCAAACCCGCCACATTCAGATGCGCCAAGCCGCACGGGCGCAGTTGCAAACGCCGTTCGAACGCGGGCGCATCGACGTGTCGCAGGTGGTCAAAGATGTGCAGGCAGCCGGTTACGGTGGCGTGGTCTGCGTGGAATATATGAACACCCCCGGCTGGCATGGTATGATCGCCGTCAACGCCATCCAAGAAAGTGTCAAAATGCGCGACGCCCTGCGCGACGCACGGGATAAAGCAACATAGACTCAACTTACAAAGTAACTTCTCGGAGATGCTAAGCCACTAAAATTTATTCTCTGCCTCGCTTGCGGCTATGAGCGCCTTTAGCGAGTGTGAGTTGGAGTAGGGGATTACTAAAGATTTTCGGGACTCTACCTGTTAAAAGTAAAAACACCCATTACTGATCGCGTCCAATAAGTGCATTTAGATTTTTGAAACAAAAAGACTTCATTTATAGACAAATATTAATCGTTGAACACATCAATATCGCTAAAAGGAATTTCCATTGGCTACCAACACCATCACCGCCTACGAACAAGAAATCCTCGCATGGCAGCAGCAGGTCGAAACTGAGCTGCGCGCTCCCGATAGCTGGCTGGCGCTCGTCGGCCTCGAACGCCTGAACGTGGGCGACAACACCGTCGGCAGCGCGGAAAATGGCGATGTTCATCTCCCCGCCAGCATCCCCGCCCAAATCGGCGTCATCACCGTGGCCGATAACACCGTCACGCTGCGTGTCACTAACGAAGGCGTGAAAGTCGATGGCAAAGAGGCGGAAATCGGTAAAACCTACACCATCAATCAGGGTCAAATCGATGATGAACTTCCGCTAGTCAACATCGGCACAGTGACCTTCTTTGCCATCGAGCGCGAAGGTGAGTTCTACGCCCGTATCCGTAATGCCGACAGCGCCAACCGTGCCAACTTCACCGGACGCAAATGGTTCCCCATCAACCCCGATTACCGCGTCATAGGCACCTTCACCCCTCATGCCGCCAAGCGCGTGGTCGAGGTCGAGACATCCAAAGGCACGATTAGCCGCCTGCAAAACCTCGGCTATGTCGAATTTGATCTGCTCGGCGAAAAGCGCCGCCTCGAAGCCTTCGAACCCGCTGATAAACGCTTGTGGTTTATTTTCAAGGATTCGACCAGTGGCAAGCAAACCTACGGCGCGGGTCGCTTCTTGTACGCCGCTATCCTCGACGACGGCACCGTTGACCTCGACTTCAACAAAGCTTATCATCCGCCGTGCGCCTTCTCCGAATTCGCCATGTGCCCCTTCCCCCCGCCGGAAAACGCCCTGCGCATTCCAGTTGAAGCCGGCGAACGGTATAATCGGTAAGCAGACAGGTTGTTTCGTTCTAAAACGCATGATTGTAGGGGCACACGGCTATGCGCCCTCTAATAAATCTTGACCGGATCGTGAACTTTGATACGCAGCAGCATGAACGTAGGGCAGGTGTGTAGTTGAAGCGGACTTATATATTTGGGATAGGGATTGTCGTTCTCGTTGGGGTACTGGTTCTGGTCGCCGTGGCGCTCATCCCGCCGCAAACCAACCCCGCTTTTGATGTCGCCGCGACCTTTGCCAACGCTGCCGGACATGGTGATGATGCCGCCGCCATGCCGCTGCTCACCGCTGACTTGCAGCAGGCCGTCAGCGAACGCTGCGCCGGTGGTGTGCCGTCCGGCTGTGTGCAAAGCTACCCACCGCCGGAATGGGGCGCACTGATTAACGCCATCTTCCGCCGTTCCACCCCCGATGGTGCTGCGTGGGATATTGAGGTCATCTCGACTTACGAAAAAGACAAAGGCGGCAGCGGCGTATGCAGCTACTTCCACGTCGTTCAAGAAGCTGATGGGCAGTGGCGTATCGACCGATGGGCAGGCTTCATCTGGTGCGGAGAGGCCGCCTCCCGAAATATGGCGACCAACCCCGACACCCCTAACCGGATGCCATGAGTAAGTCACCAGTCATCAGTCGCCAGTCGTCAGCTCTTAAGCCGCGCGTCTACACAGCTTCTCGTAGGGAATGGTCCAAGACCATTCCGCATTACATTTCTCACTCTCGCATTCTCAGTCCCCTACTATGCATTTACTCCCTCCCTCGCTTGCGGGGGAGGGTTGGGGTAGGGGTTCTTATATTGCTCTTTATGCTCTTTGCTTCCGGCTGCATTCCTGCCACCGTCCCCGACAATCTCGACGATACGCCCGGCCCTCCGGTAATTTTGAACAATGGCCTCTACGAAGGCTTGGCATTCACGGCACAGGTTCCTGAAGGCTGGCGCGTCATCACCAGCGAAGCGCAGGCACCGCAGGCGGTCATCTTCGTCGCGCCGGACGATAAAACGCTGATTCGATTGATACTAGGTGAGGTGGACTTAGAAACAGTCGAGGTCGCAAACCAGCGCAGCGAGCTTTACCCGCTTACGCTGGACAATGGGGCAAGGGTAACGGCGGTGTTTAGCTCGCCGGCTTTATCTTGGGCGACATATTGGGTCCAATTTGAGACGGTACGGGACTCAGTAAGCTCCCGTTGACCTGTGCAGCTAAGGTCAGCAAGCGCGTCACCTTAGGCTGGAGTTCAGCCGGAATACTGCGCGATGCAGGCGTAGGCGCGGGTTCGACGGGTGCGCTGCGGTCAGCCTTCACCTTAACATCGAGCGCGAGGCTGCCGAGGCGGATGGTATCGCCATGCCGCAGGATGTGTGCGTTATACGGATGCACCTTCTCGCCGTTGACGAAGGTACCGTTTCGGCTGTCGAGGTCGGTCACATGTAAGCCGGTGCGCGTGCAGTCAATCACTGCATGAACGCGTGAGATACCATGTTCAGCAGCGCTGTGTTCCGTCAAATCAACGTCCGGCAGTTGCAGCATAAAGGGTGCCTGCCGCCCCATCATCGCCCGTTGACCGGGAACCATCGTTAGTGGCAGTTCTACACCTTCAACACGGAAGCTAACCGAGTAGACAACATTCTGCACAGCCGCCGGTGCGCTGGTCGCCGCTGCTGAAGGCGTATGACCACACTTAACGCACTTGGCAAAGCCTTCTACATTCTCTTGACCACATTGGGTGCAGCTTGTCAGAGGGCGCAGTTGAGTTGTCATGCCTTACCTATTCCAATTCCACTTTTATAATCATCATTATGATACCTCCAAACACCCACAAAAAGAGTTAGGAATTTCGTCATACTCCACTTCTATGACCATTTTAGGAATTTTTTAGGATAGGGTGCTAGTGGCCTAACATTTGTGGATGGTTTAGTGCCGAATACGGTAAAATGAAAGCTCGTTAAATTTGCTTTACAGTGGGTCAAAATCGCTGTACAATGATAGTGAAATTCAGAACATTCACAATTTTGTGAACGTAAGATCACCATAACCTAAAACGTACTGAATACAATGTGTATTCGTTAGAGATTATAGACCTCACCATTCGATTTGAGGAGCGACCCCCAACATGACCAATTGGAATAGTATCAGTGAAAAGGTAAACGCCGCCGAACGCATTTCATATGAGGAAGGCGTATGGTTGTTCGAACAGCGCGATGTCATCAAGCTGGGCAAGCTGGCGCAGGTGGTGCGCAAGCGGATGCACGGCGACAAAGTTTACTTTAACAAAAATCGCCACATCAACCCGACCAACGTGTGTGCCTTCCACTGTAACTTCTGCTCCTTTGCCCGTACCAGCGACAAAGAAGAAGGCGCATATACCTTTATGGCGAACCAACTGCCGGATAAAGTACGCGGCGCGGTCGAAGCCGGTGTGCGCGAATTCCACATCGTCGGTGGTTTGCACCCCGAACTCGGCTTCGAGTATTACCTTGATGTGCTCGAAACCCTCAAAAAAGAATTTCCGCATATCCACCTCAAGGCGTTTACGGCGGTCGAAATCGACTTCTTCGCCAAGCTCACCAACATGTCCCACGAAGAAGTGTTGAAGGAACTCGTCAAAGCCGGTTTGGATAGTATGCCCGGTGGCGGCGCAGAAATCTTCCATTGGGACGTACGCAAGAAGATTTGCCCCGAAAAAGCCAATCAAGAAACATGGTTAGCCGTTCACGACTCGGCGCACCGCCTCGGCCTCAAGACCAACGCCACCATGCTCTACGGTCATATCGAGAAGCCCGAACACCGTGTCCACCATATGGTCGCTCTGCGCGAACAGCAGGATAAATCCGGCGGCTTCCAAACATTTATCTCGCTGGCCTTCCACCCCGAAGAAAACAACCTTGGGCGCAAGCTCAACCGCCAGTGGACAACCGGCGTAGACGACATCAAGACGCTGGCGATCAGCCGCCTGATGCTGGACAACATCCCCAACATCAAAGCCTATTGGGTCATGCTGAGTCCGGCGCTGGCACAAATCGCCCTCAACTTCGGCGCGAACGACATGGACGGTACGATCATCGAAGAACACATTTATCAGGACGCGGGTGCCAAACAGCAGGCCATGACTGTTCCGCAGCTCATGCAGTTCATCCGCTCGGCGGGTTACACCCCTGTCGAACGCGATACGGTTTACAACGAACTGGAAGTCTTTGCTTAGGCTGCATTTGAATTTTTGCAGGGGCTGGATCTGTGCAGCGTCCAGCTCACTGCAAAATTTGAGGATTGTTGTAGGGACGAGGCATGCCTCGTCCGTCGATCCAATATTCCATCCCTCGCTTGCGACCGCAGGAAGTTATTTAGGGCGGGGGAGGAGTCGCGACAGGACGGAGGGGGTCACATACATGATTACATCAGTTTACCCGCTCCTCATCGGTCTCGTGGTCACAGTCGGCTTGAGCCAGTGAGGTAACGGATATGGACTACCCCGTTAAAACCCGAATAACTTTTGCCGAATATGCGGCGCTCCCTGAGTCCAAGCAGATTGTAGAGCTTATTGATGGGGAGATTGTTGTGAATGCGCCGCTAGACAGACATCAAAAATCACTCTGGCAAATTGTCGCATCGCTGCTGCCGATCCTGCCGAAAGGTGAAGCTCGCTTCTCGCCAATCGGTTTGAAGTTTGATGATGGCAACAGCTTCGAGCCGGATTTGTTCTGGGTGAGCGAGAATAATACAAACTGCGTACTGGGTTCTGATGGTCGCTACTGGCACGGTGCGCCGGATTTGGTGGTCGAAATTCTCTCGCCATCAACCGAGGCTAATGATCGCGGTCACAAGTTCCAGACCTATCAAAAGTATGGTGTACGCGAATACTGGCTGGTGAACCCTGAAGCCAAATTCGTCGAGGTCTATACGCTCAATACCAATCGCCTGACGCAGCAGGGTATTTATGAGTCCAGCCAACCGTTTGAGTCAGGAGTTTTGGGTGATGTCACAATCGACCCAAAAACATGGTTTAGTGACTAAATAATTCGAAAGTTAGTGACAGTTTTCTTTGTACTTTTTGATGACATTGTTTACCGAAGAAAGCTGAGTGAAACATGCTCAACATTGGACTGATTGATTACCTGAACACCATGCCCTTCCACTACGACCTTGCCGAACGGTTGCAGGGCGTAGATGTGCACTTCGAACGCGGCGTACCCTCGCTGATGAACACTATGCTCAAGTCCGGCGAGATCGACCTCGCGCCGATTTCCGCCATCGAAACCGCCCGTCATGCCGATGAATATGTCGTGCTGCCGGGGTTAAGCATCGCCAGCTTGGGCGCGGTTAAGACCGTGCTGCTGTTCTCATGGGCAGCGGATATGAGCGAACTCGATGGCAAGTCGATTGCCCTCACCGACCATTCCGCCACCAGCGTTGCCCTGCTCAAAGTGTTGTGCCGTGAACGCTACCATGTCGAGCCGAAGTTTACCGTGACCCGCCAGCACCTACCGAGTATGCTGGCAGAACATGAAGGCGCACTGGTCATCGGCGACGATGCGCTGGTCGAAGGTGTTCAACATCGCAAAGTTGCCCCACCAGCTTACCTGCGCCCGACAAGCAGTAACGGCGAACTGCGCCCTTATATCTTCGACCTTGGCGACGAATGGCTGAAGATGACTGGCTTACCTTTCACCTTCTCGGTATGGGCAGCCCGTAAGGACAAGGCACAGACGCTTGAAGATGCGGGTGTGTTCGACGCGCTGTACGCCTCGACCGCGATGGGGCTAACCGAAGCCGGACGCAACACACTGGCGCAAGGTTATGCCGGACGGTTAGGCTTACCAGCCGGTGTCTGTCGGCGCTACCTGCGTGACCTGCGATACACCCTAACCGGCGACGATCTGGCGGGGTTGAAATTGTTCCTTGAGTTAGCGTTGGAAGGCTTCGACTGGAACACCTTGGAGTTCTGGGGAGATCGGGTCGCGGTACCAACGTCCTGATGAGAGTAATCCGATAGAAACAGTTGCGCCATTATATGCATATAATGGCTGAACCTACTTAAATCTATCGGCGCATTGCCAGAAAGCCAAGATCATGGGTTTTAATGCGGAATGGTATATACCGGGCAAAATCTTGTACGCGAGGAACTGGGGCGAAACCACACTGGAAGATATCCGCATACAAGTGGAGACCTTAAACCAGATGATGACCGAGAGCGTATCGGATTCCATCTACATCATCCTTGACCTCACACAGGTGACGAAGGCGCTCAACTTGAAAGACTTTCCAAAGGCGTTTGGGAGCTATAAGACGAACCCGAAATATGGCTGGATGCTGATGGTCGGGCAAAAAGACCCGCTGGTGCGCTTCGCCTCGAATGTGGCAACCAACCTCTTCAAGGCCAAGCAGCGTACCTTTAACAATGTGCCCGAAGCACTGGATTTCCTAAAAGTGGTTGCCCCTGAACTCGATTGGTCAACCGCCGACGCAGCCGTACTAACACGGCCTATTCCGACCTAGGTGATGGGCTGTAATCATGATGAATGCTGCACAGTTACGCGGCTATAATGGTGATAGCCCCACTTCTTATGGCGTACAGCCGGAGAGCCGCAATGGTTAATTATCGTATTGAATGGTACATACCGGATCAAATCTTGTTTGTGAAACATTGGGGCGCGACCCAGGCCGACGAGGTGCGCGTACAAATGGAAACCATGAACGCTGAACTTGAACGCAGCACGAGCGACTCCATCCATGTGATTATCGACCTCAGCGGTGTAACAAAGGCGCTCAAGGTGAAGGACTTCCCGAAAGCCTTCGCCCACTACAAGACGCACCCCAAGTACCGCTGGACGATGATGGTCGGGCAAAAAGACCCGCTGGTACGCTTCGCCTCCACGGTGGCGACCACCCTTTTCCGCGCACCGCTGCGGGCGTTTAGCACCAACAGCGAGGCGGTCGAATTCTTAAAAACCATTGACCCGATGATTGATTGGTCGAAAGCCAACCCATCAGTACTGGAACGGCCTATTCCCGAAAGCGCATAGGCAGCGATTATCGTAACGGAAGCAAGGTGTTATCTGTCACAGGGCAAACCAGCCAACCTGTGATACCCTTGCCGAATTTAGGGAGAGAAGAGATATGACAACTAACGAACCGGCAGTGCAGGCACAAGTCGACCAAATCCTGGCGAAGGTTCACGACGGCCAGCGAATCAGCTACGACGAGGCGCTGTACCTCTACCAGCACGCCGAACTGCTCGACCTCGGCGAGGCGGCGAACGCGCGGCGGCAGCAGCTTGTCCCCGGTGATACCGTCACCTACCTCATCGACCGCAACATCAACTACACCAACGTCTGCGTGACCGACTGCCAGTTCTGCAACTTCTATGCCCTACCGGGGGACAAGGAAAAGGGTTACGTCAACAGCAAGCTGATCCTCGGCAACAAGATTAAAGAGGCGCTCGAACTCGGTGCGACGCGCATCCTGATGCAGGGCGGCCACAACCCCGACCTGCCCTTTGACTACTACACCGACCTCGTAAGCTGGATTCACAAAACCTTCCCGACTATCGAGATCAACGCTTTCTCGCCCAGCGAAATCCAGTACATGAGCGAAATCGGTGGCAAAACGTGGCACGAAACGCTGACCGAACTCAAGGCGGCTGGCCTGATGGGCTTACCCGGCGGCGGTGGTGAAATTCTCGACGACGAGATTCGCAAGCGCGTTACCCCTAAGAAAATCATGACCGACGACTGGTTCGGCGTGATGAAGGTCGCCCACGAACTCGGCCTGATTACCACCGCTACGATGGTGATCGGCTTCCGCGAGAAGTTGGAAAACCGCATGAACCATCTTCAACGACTGCGTGATGAGCAGGACGACAGCCTCAAGCGCTTCGGCATCGGCTTCAACGCCTTCATTAGCTGGACGGTGCAGATCGAAGGCACACCACTGGGGCGCAGCAAGTTCGCCAGCGAATACGGCGGCACCAGCACCGAGTACCTGCGCCACACGGCGATTGCGCGTATCTTCCTCGACAACCTGCCGCACATCAGCGCCAGTTGGCCGACGCAGGGGGCGAAGGTCGGGCAGATGTCCCTGCACTTCGGCGCGGACGACTTCGGCAGTACCATGATCGAGGAGAACGTGGTGAGTGCGGCGGGGGCGATCACCAAAGCCAGCCCGATTATGCTGCCGAGCGAGATGCACCGCCAGATCCGTACCGCCGGTTTTATTCCAGCGCAGCGCAACACCAACTACGACATTCTGAAGGTGTTCAGCGCGGAAGATGAAGCCGACGACCTGAAGAGCATTCAGGAGATCGAGAAGGCCGCCAGCAAGCAGGGTAATTGGGCGGGTGTGACTCTGATTGAGTAGTTGGTAGTCGATAGTTTTTAGTCCTTAGTCTTTAGAGGGGTGCGAGAGCGCCCCTTTTTATTTAGTCAACAGTCTCCAATCATCAGTCATCAGCTAAAGGCAAAAGGTGGTTTATGGCGGCATTGGCGGCGGCGGCGGCAGTAGAATGCCACAAAAGTTAGAAATATTGCAGTTGTTGTAAATGTCATTCGCAGTTTTTGAGGGAAGAAATGTGAAATGCTGCACGACAAGCGAACACAAATGCGAAAACCCGTTTTATGTCGTCAGAACCTCACCCCTAGCCTATTGCAACGACCCCACCCCTAACCCCTCCCCGTAGTAACAAGGAGGGGAACAAAACAGTTGGCAAATTTGGCACTATAGATTTCGGCAATGGCAAAAGCGATTTTTGTGCTAATTCGGCGGATTGCTCGGCTAGAACTGCTGCAAAGTTGGCAATTTTTGGGGTCTAGGTCTGCCGCCGCCAAGATTGCCAAAAGTAGTTTCAAGACACAAGTTTTAAGTGGCAAGTTCAAAACACATCTAATCGAACACTTTTTGCAGCAATAATCGAGATAGGGTGCTGCTGCAACGTTTGCTGCAAAAGGCAGTCTTTAGTCTACAGTCAACAGATGACAGTCAAAGGCAAAGATGGATGCGGTTGTTAAGGTGCGACCCCATCCCCAGCCCTTCCCCGGAGTAACAGGGAAGGGAGCAAGATGCGGTTACCACATGAACAGGATAGCAGAGGTGAGCGGGTTTAGGGTGACCATTTGGGCGACCATTTGGTAGCTTTTAAGGGGCGTTGGCGCTAACCATTTTGAGGGAGTAGACGTGTTAAGAAGGTTGGGGGATGGTTGGAATTCGGTAGACAAGGTTTGTAAATTCTAACCAACCACAAATCCTATTAAGGAGTATATTTAAAATTTCCTACTCATTGTTTACTAAATTCTAATAGCAATCTTACATTTATACTTTATCGTTAGAATATCCGTGTGTGAGATTGTCTCATACAATTCAGTGATCTACGATCACTGTTTCCCAAAATTTAGGGCGTTCGTTTAAACGTTTTAAAGGGCGGAAGTTTCAGGTTGCGCTTTGCTATAATAGTAGCATTGCCAGCTTGACAACGAAGGAGACTGTAATGGTCATAATCGACATTGCGTTTCTCTTTTTTGCGTATGCTCCGTTTGATGTTAAAACGGAGGAACAGGTTTTTGAGCACTGCCTGTTGTTTATCTGAAAATGATAAAAGCTCTTCTAAAGCCCCTTAATGGGGCTTTTGCATTTTACTGAGGAAGTCTATGCCTATAGATCTAGAATATTACTTTAATGAAAAAGCACTGCATAATTCGTGGGAAAGTTTAAAGAAAGCTAAAACAGATCTTTTAGATAATGGAAAGGTCAAAATTCCAACAGGAGCTGATGGAATAACATTTGAAGACTTCCAGAACAATATACACAGAAATATACGCGAAATCTCATTAAATGTTTTGAAAGGAACTTACCACTTTTATCCTCTACGAGAAGTCAAAATTCCAAAAGATAGAAATGATTTAAGTAAAGGGGAAAGACCTCTACGAATTGCGCGAATCAGGGATATGATCGTTCAAAAGCAACTTTACAATGCTCTATACGACACTGTGGAAGAGCTTTTCAGTATTCCAGCATTAGATAATGTATCGGCTGCATATCGTCGTCATAGGTCAGTACATTATGCAATTCGAGGTATAAATTGGTTTTTCCATAAAGAGGATTATGCCTTTGCCTTAGATGCTGACATCGAAAGCTTTTTCGACACTATCGATCACAATCTCCTTATGGAGAAAGTGGACAGTCTCTTAGGCAAAAACACCATCGAACGTCAATTAATCTGGCGGTACATTCGTACTCCATATGTGCCTTACGAAAAATATAAACATCTCTCTCTTCAGGATCGTGAAAAGTTTTTTATGAAACATTCCCCTCCAATTCCTAGAGAACTAATTGAAGGAAGAAAATTAGGTATACCACAAGGAGGTGTACTCTCAGGAATGTTAGCCAATTTATATTTACATGAATTTGACCATTGGGTGATAGAAAATCTCGGCGCACGATTCAATATTCGCTATTTTCGTTATGCAGATGATTTTGTCATCTTAACAAAAACAGAATCAGATGCACAAGCTATTGCATTACCAGTATCAGATAAATTAAATCTAATGGCACTAAAAATGCATCCTGTTGGACTTGGAAAAACGCGCATTGTCAACATACCTCTAAATAATCTGGATTTTTTAGGTTTTCGAATAACAGCAGATCATGTACGAGTTAAACCAAGAAATATTCAACGCTTTAAGAATCGGTTTCGTGAGTCAATCCAAAGATTGTACAGTCATACAACTGAGGATAAAGAAAAGCTACTTCAAGAAGTAATAAAATACTACGTTAACTCAAAATTGAAAGGAGTCGCCGATACGTGTGAAATTTGCAGCCTTCCACGCAAGCACCGTAATTGGATAAGCTTCTTTGCACCAGTGATTACTGATATTGGTCAGCTACACAAATTAGATGTTTGGATTAGACGTGTACTAAATGGATTTATGTGGGATTCATTCAAAGTTCGTATCAAAGGTAAAAACCACCTAAGAGAGTATGGAATGACATCATTAGTAGAAGAATATCGACGATACAAAGACAAAAAGTATTGTAGATGTGAAAAAGTGGAAGAATTAACTGATGAGGAAACAGAATCGTAAGTTAGTAAAAATCTGAGAGCATAAATCAAGCTATACTATTCAAGTTTATTCCCAAATGGCTCTGCTTGTAACTTCCCACTTCACCCGCCCCGCGTTATACTGTCCCCCTACAATAAAGAACTTATTTTGAGGAGCCTCGTATGTCTGACTCACCCGAAGTCCGTGACCAAGTGGCGCAGTTGAACGCCCGCAGCCGCACCTTGGTCGCCGGCAATGACCGTGCCGCTGCCCGTGCTATGCTGAAAGCCATTGGCCTGACGGATGCTGACCTCGCCAAGCCGCTGATCGGTATCGCCAACACATGGACGGAAGTTGGCCCGTGCAACTTTCACCTGCGCCGCCTTGCCCACAAGCTGAAGGAAGGTATTCGCGCAGCCGGTGGTACGCCATTTGAATTCAACACGATTAGTATTTCCGACGGTATCACGATGGGTACCGAAGGCATGAAGGCTTCGCTCATCAGCCGTGAAATGATCGCCGACAGCATTGAATTGGTCGCCCGTGCGAATTATTTCGACGGTGTTATCGCCCTCGCCGCCTGTGACAAGACCATGCCCGGTGTCATCATGTCGCTGATCCGGCTGAACGTGCCGTCGGTCATGCTGTACGGTGGTTCGATCATGCCCGGTAACTTACGCGGCAAAGATTTGACGGTGCAAAGTGTATTCGAAGCCGCCGGTGCTTACGCCGCCGGTAAGATTACCGCCGACGAATTTAAGGAAGTTGAAGACCATGCCTGCCCCGGCCCCGGTGCTTGTGGTGGTCAGTTCACGGCGAACACGATGGGTATCGTTGGCGAAATTTTGGGCATCTGCCCGATGGGTTATGCCGATATTCCGGCTATGGACGACAACAAGGATAATATGTCGTATAAGGTCGGTGAACTGATCCTGAAGATGATCGAAAACGATGTCCGCCCCAGCAAGATTATCACCCGCACGTCGTTGGAAAACGCGGTTGCAGCCGTCGCCACGACTGGCGGCTCGACCAACGGGGTCTTGCACACACTGGCTTTTGCCCGTGAAGCTGGCATCCCGTTCACGATTGATGACATCGAAGCCATCAGCAAACGCACACCGCTGATCGCTGATATGCTGCCAACGGGTAAATACAACGCGGTTGATGCGCACAAGGCCGGTGGCAACCGCCTGATCGCCAAGCGGTTGGTTGACGGCGGTTATGTCGATGGCAACGCGCCGACCTGCACCGGCAAGACGCTGGCAGAAGAAGCGGCTACGGCGGTCGAAACCCCCGGTCAAAAGGTGATCTACAACTGGGATAACCCGATCAGTGCTGAAGGTGGTTTGCATATTTTGAAGGGGAACCTCGCGCCACGCGGCTGTGTCATCAAGCTGAAAGGTGACGAACCGCGTTTGCACCGTGGCCCCGCCCGTATCTTCAACCGCGAAGAAGACGCGATGCAAGCTGTTCAACACCAGCAAATTGTGGCCGGTGATGTGGTCGTCATCCGTTATGAAGGGCCGGTTGGTGGCCCCGGAATGCGTGAAATGCTCGGCGTTACGGCAGCCATCACCGGACAAGGTTTAGGCCGTGACGTGATGCTGATTACGGACGGACGGTTCAGCGGTGCTACCCGTGGTTTGTGCATCGGGCATGTGGCACCGGAAGCGATGCTCGGCGGCCCGATTGGCCTGCTGCAAGAAGGCGACACGATTGTGATCGACATCGACAACCGCTCGGTGAATATGGAAGTGGAGGCTGCGGAACTGGAAAAACGCGCCGCCGCATGGACCGCGCCGAAGCCCAACTACGCCAGTGGTGTGATGGCGAAGTACGCCCGCACGGCGTACCAAGCGGACGACGGTGCCGCGACGAACGTGGTGGGGTAACCCCCTCATCCCCAGCCCTTCTCCCCCATAGTAATAAGGGAGAAGGGAGCAAAGAAACCTCACCCCCCTTGCCCCCTCTCCAATTTGCTGAGTACAGCTTAGAGAGGGGGAAGAAGGCAAAACAAAAACGCCCTGACTGGAATAGTCGGGGCGTTTTATTTTGTTGTGGGGATGTGGTTTATTCGCCGACTTCGGGGCGCAACGAGGCGACGATGCTGACTGCCCAACTGATGATGGCATGCCAATCTCGAAAGTCGCCAACCGGAGCGCTAAATTCCTTGACGACATTTCGTTCAGCAAAATTGAGTTTGCTCGTGTCCAATACCCCATTGAATAGGGCAACATCACGGGCATGGATGCGGTTAACCATCGACTGCTGCTCGGAGGGGAAGTGCCACCCCCGGCTAAGTTCAACCGGATCGCCACTACCGGTCGGGCCGCTGGAAAACACCCATACCGGAATCTTCGCCAGCAGGGTTTTGTAATCTTCGAGGAAGGTAACAGCTTCTTGACGCCAATGACCTTGATAAACAGCACTGCCCAGCACCACCGCATCGAACGGGGAAAGATCAGTCACCTTTTCGGCAGGGAGGATATTCACTTTTAGGCCAGCTTCCGTCAGAACCTGCCCAATCTTACGGGCAATTTCAGCAGTTGCCCCATATTTACTGGCGTAAGCAACCAAGATACGATAGGTCATTTCAGCCTCTTTGCGGATATCCGCGCCTACATCGTCTGATGCTTATTATCGAATGAATAAGGAAAAGCTGTTAGTGTGTTCCGTCATGCTGCGGACGTTATTTTCTACGGAAGCATCGAGAGAAATCAAAACGGCACACCTTACTGGATGTGCCGCTTGAATGGAGGTCAGGCTGAAATTAGACTAAGGCGATGACATCAATTTCGACGAGCGCACCAGCACGCGGCAGGACGGCCTGCACGGTCGAACGGGCAGGTGGTTGGTCGCCGAAGAAGGTAACATACACGCTGTTCATCTCGGCGAAGGTATTCACGTCGCTGAGGTAGACGGTGGTCTTGACGACTTTATCCATACTGCTGCCGCCAGCTTCTAGAACAGCTTTGATGTTGTTCAATACCTGAGCAGTTTGCTCTTTGATACCGCCGGCGACAAAGTCTTTGGTGCCGGGTACGACAGCAATTTGCCCCGACACAAATATGAACCCGTTGGCGACGATCCCCTGTGAATATGGGCCGCCTGCCCCCGGCGCATTATTGGTTGCAACAACTTGTTTGCTCATCTGGCTCATCCTTGCGGTTAAAACAGGCTAATGCACTCCATTGTACCGTGTTTTTACCGGCGTGATGATAACCGGATTAGTCCACCATGATCCGGCCAAGTTCGCCCAAAAAGCGGGTACGATCCAGCGGTTTGGGGAAGTAAGCGTTGAAACCGTCGTTGATAGCACGCTGCTTGAGTTCAGGCGTATGGAAGGCGGTCATCGCCAAGCAGGGCAAATCGTTCAGGTCGGACTGGCCGCGAATGGCGGTCACCAGTTCAAAGCCGTCACGCTCCGGCAAGGCAAGGTCGATGATGGCGGCGGCGTAGGTGTTCGACTGAAGGAAGTTCCATGCTTCTTCGGCGTTACCGGCCACATCGACATGTACATTAAATTGTGCCAGCAGACGCGACACTAATTCCTGTCCATCGGGTTCATCTTCAACAATCAAAATTTGCAAAGGCTTATTATTCATTTTCCGACTCCTCATCATTACAGGGATGCGCTACGTACGCATCCCAATTTCATTTAGCCGATATCTGCATCCCAACAGTTAGGTCATCGCGGTGAACTGCCCTTTTAATTCGGGAATATCGACGACGATATGCATTAATTGTGAGATAAAGCGTCGAGGGTCCAGCGGCTTGGAAATGTGATTATGGAAACCAGCCACAATCGCCCGTTCACGGTCACCGGGCATGGTATGAGCGGTTAAGGCGATCACGGGAATTTCCAACGTGTCACGCTCTTGCTTGAGGCGCTCCAACAATGTCCAGCCATCGACTTCCGGCATCGACAGATCGCTGATGATGAGTTGGGGACGCGCTGAGCGAACGATATTCAGCGCTTCTTGACCACCACCAGCGGTAATGACATCCGCACCGGCCATTTGCAACAGACGCTTAGCAATTTCCAAACTATCCGGTTCATCATCCACAACCATGACGCGCCAGCCTTCTAACACACGCGGTATTGGTGAATTCATCACTATAAATCCTTTATAGACTACTGATACGACTCAGGGTTAAGGTTCAATGGTAAGGTGACGACGAAGGTGCTTCCCTGACCAATTTCACTTTCTACGGTGATACTGCCTTGCATCAGCAGCGCCAAACGCTTGACAATGGCTAGACCAAGGCCTGCGCCTTGATGCTTGCGGGTCGAGCTGTTATCCAATTGAACGAAGTCGTCGAAAATGACGTGCTTCTGGGAGGCAGGGATACCGATGCCTGTATCCTTAACCTCGATAACCAGCCGTTCTGCATTCATATAAACATTCAGGGTTACAGTGCCGCCTTTATCCGTGAACTTCAGCGCGTTACCGACCAAGTTCAGCATGATCTGCCCCATGCGTTCTTCATCATGGGTGATGTTCTCTGGAATTTCGGGGGCAACCTCAACGTTGAGGGTCAAACCCTTTTCCTTTGCCTGTATGCCGAGATCCATACCGATGTTATTTGCAAGCAGACGGGCCGACATGCTAACGGGGACAATCTTCAAACCGCCGGTGGCGATACGAGAGATGTCCAGAATGTTGTTGATGAGGTTGAGTAAGCGCTGGCTGTTGGCGATTGAACGTTCAGCCATGTGGACATTGTCGGCGTTAAGCTGTTCGCTAAACAACATCAAGTGCTGGAAGCCGATCATGGCATTCAATGGGGTGCGGAGTTCATGGCTCATGGTTGCCAAGAACAGGTCTTTCATACGTAGGGCTTCCTGCGCTTCGCGGCGGGCTTCCCGTTCGTTGTTCAGCAGAACTTCGCGTTCCTGCTCGGCTTCCTTACGAGCGGTGATGTCTTGATTCACGCCAGCTAAGCGCAGCGGCGTACCATCAGCCATACGTTCGGTAAGCTGGGCTTTGGCGTAAATCCACTTCCAACCACCGTCTTTGGTTTCGGTGCGGAATTCAGCGACGTATTCCGGTGCTTTACCCGTGACGTAGTTCATTACGACTTCAAACAGCTTGGGCAGATCGTCGGGATGAACATTGCTGACATGGGTCGGGTTGGCACCCGCTAATTCACCGGGGGCAAAGCCGAGCATCTTTTCGTAGCGGGCATCAAACAGCGTCTTATTGGAGGTGAGGTCGGCTTCCCAACTACCAAGCTGGGCTATATCCATCGCCATTTCCAAGTTATTTTTGGACTGTTCCAGTTGGAGTTCAGCCTGTTTACGCTCGGTAATATCACGATTGACACCGATCATCCGTGCCGTTTTGCCATCCGCAGTGCGTTCGACAATTTGGCCGGTCGCGAGAACCCAACGCCAACTACCATCCTTATGCTTGAGACGGAACTCTGTTTCGTATTTCGCGGCGCTGCCTTCGGCGTAATCGGCAACCGCCTTAAAGGTGCGTTCGATGTCGTCAGGGTGCAGATGCTCCTGAAAAACCGTTAATTCATTCCCCAAAGTACCCGGTTCATAACCGAGCATCCGGTTAAACCCATCGTCATATACCGTGTGGTTGGTGATCATGTTCCAATCCCAACTGGCGAGGTCAGCGACTTGAAACGCCAGTTCGACGCGATTTTTCGACTCACGAAGTTCAATATCAGCCTGACGACGTTCGGTAATATCATCATAGGTGCCCAAGACACCCACAACTTCACCGGCTACGTTTTTCAGGGGTATTTTACTCGTACGCAGCCACATGGATGAGCCATCCGGGCTGGTTTGGTGCTCTTCGAAGTTCAATTTGCTCTTGCCGGAGTCAATGACTTTCTTGTCGTCAAGGCGATAAGCTTCGGCCTCGTTGGGGTAGAAATCGACATCGGTCTTGCCGACCAATGACTTGGATGACTTGACCTTAGCATCTTGAGCGAATAGTTTGTTACTACCGAGGTAAACGGAGTTGAGGTCTTTCCAGAACACGCGCACCGGAATGGTGTCCAGCACGGATTGAAGCAGGTTACGCGACTCTTGCAATTCGGATTCTGCCTGAACACGGTCGGAAATATCGATACCCAAACCGAGTACACCCACCTGTTCGCCGCTTTCGCTGCTCATGGGTGAATACCATGTTTGGATATATACATTATCGACATGTTGAATGAACTGGAAGCTCTCACCTGTCATTGCGCGTTTGAGTCCAGCCACCATATCAGGCGCATTTTTATACAACTCGAAAGCGTTAGCACCGACGGCTTCACCGGGTTTCAAGCCCAGCCCTTCCAGCCCCTTGCCTTCAAATAAGGTCACGATACCGTTCATATCAACGGCATACAACATAATCGGAAGGTTTTCAGTCAGGGTGCGAACCTGTCGTTTACTCCGTTCTTGATTTAGTTGATAATCTTTTTCTTTTAATTGGGCTTCAAGATCAGCAACACGTATTCTAAGCTGGTCAATCTGTTCAGTTCCTTCGAGAAGGATCACACTATTGCTCCTATGACTTTAATATTGTTATATTGTGATTGCTTATAAACAGATTATTGCATTAAGGTGCTCTAAAGATTAATTAAGAAGTTTTACGTAAGATTAAACATTAACAAATTCACCAAAATTATCTGATGATTTACAACTTGAAAGAGAAATGATGACCAAGCCCAAGGCAACACCGCCTGATATGGATCTTATTCGCATGGTGCAGCAAGCGCGGATGATGCATGACCGCGAGGTTGTTCCATCACAGGTCAACGCCGTGTACTGGATTGAATCGAAACCATTGCGCGAAGCAGCAGAACCCACAGCACGGGCGGGTGAATGGCTCATCTTGACCACACACAGCGAGGTGGATGCCCTGTGGGTGAAAATCCGCGAGGCGACCGAGCAGGGGTTACTAGGCTACAAATCAAAAGTGGCGACGATTTCGACAAAGGGTCGAAAGGCCGATGAACGGGTAATTGTAGTACGGACACGGGATGCAGATGACAGCGCCGATGTCGCACGGGTTAAGGCAGCACTGCGGGCGATGGGTATCACTGGCATGGAATATCAACGGATCAGTGAAAATTAGTGTTGGAAGTGCCAGAAGGGTTCAGTAGAATGATGCTAACAATGCGACTTAGAGGCAAATAATCATGATGATGAAATCAAAAACAACTGCTGCGCTTATTGGTGTTCTGCTCATCCTCGGCATACTGGTTGCGGCAGTTTCCGCACAGACAGAGACCCCTACACCCAGCCCTGCGCCAGCACGGGTGCGTGCCGCCGCAGCAAGTACGATGGCTGATCTGCTAAATGAAGCCATCATCAGCGAAACGCACATTACCTTCGATTTTATTGTGCCGGTGGTGACGGGTGAACGGGTGTGGACGCTGCCGGATGAAGGCACAGGGCGGATCATTTCGGCTGTGGGCGCGGATTACGTGTGCTTCAGCGAGCCGTGGAACGACGGCAGCCGCGAACGATGCACGCCGTTTAGTAATATTTCGAGCATCACGTTTTTGAAGTAAGCCTTCTTACCTCCTCATTCCTAGCGCCTCCCTTCTTCCCCGCAGTAATAAGGGAGAAAGGAGTCAATCAAAAGGATCATTCAATCTCGCCCGACGAGAAAACGAATGTGATGCATGATACACAACCCTGTGTTTCGGCATAAAGTTTAATTTTTAGAGGATAGCGTTTATGAGCATTCGCACACCGCTTGAGCCTGTGATCGCGACCAATCTATTCCCCGATATTCGGGTTGAACTGGAACGGGTTTTAGAGTCGCTGACGGATGAGCAGTGGGAATACCCGACGGTTTGCACCGGATGGGCAGTGCGGGATGTGGCGCTGCATCTGTTGGGGACGCGGATAGGGCTGCTTTCGGGCTTCCGCGACAATGACGGGCAGTGGGTGAAGGTGGATAGCTGGGACGAACTGGTGACGCTGATTGATGACCTGAACGCGCTTTGGGTGAAAGCGGCACGACGCATCAGCCGCCGACTGTTGATCTCGCTGCTGGGCTTCACCAATGAGCAGGTTATCACGTTCCTCAACACGCTCGACCCGCAAGCGATGGGCGGGCCGATTGGTTGGGCGGGTGACCAACCCGACCCGATCTGGCTGCATA
>JAPUDW010000066.1 GCA_027492915.1 Bacteroidota bacterium
CGCTGATTTACAACAGTGGTTTGAAAGCACCACGAAACCGAGAAGGAGCTCTTGGTGGGCTACTACAAAAAAGACTCCGGTAAACCCAGCATCACATGGCCGCAGTCGGTTGATGAAGCCCTGTGCGTCGGCTGGATCGACGGGGTGCGCCGGAGTTTGGGTGAGGAGAGCTACACCATCCGCTTTACACCACGCCGCCCCACAAGCATCTGGAGCGCCGTCAACATCGCCCGTATCGAAGCCCTCACTAATGAAGGCCGTATGAAACCGGCAGGTTTAGCCGCCTATGAAGTCCGCAAAGAGAATAAGTCCGGCATTTATTCCCACGAACAGCGCGACAAAATTGAATTGTTCGAAGCCGAAACCAAGCAGTTCAAAGCCAACACCAAAGCGTGGGAATTTTTTGAAGCCCAAACCGGTTCCTACCGCAAAGCCGTCCTGTGGTGGATTGTCAGCGCCAAGCAAGAGGTCACCCGCGTCAAACGCCTCGCCAGCTTGATTGACGACTCTGCCAAAGGCTGCCTGATAAAGCAGTTCACACCCCGTAAGCGCGCCAAGTAAATCGAAGATACGGCTGCAACTTGCTTGCATAAATTTCGAATCCAGCATACGATGTTTATATCGTTCAGTAAGTGATGAATTACACAATAAAGGATTCACCATGAAGGACGTTGCGATTTTAGGTGGCGGGATAGCAGGAATGGCGACCGCTGCCCGCTTACAAGCTGCCGGCTTAACGACCGAAGTGTTCGAAGCCCACGGTCGAGTCGGTGGCTGCGCGGGTTATTTTCGTCAGCGCGGGTTTTCGTTCGATGTCGGCGCAACAACGCTGGTCGACTTTGAATCCGGCGGTGTGGGTGGCGAACTCCTAGAGTCTATCGGCATGTCCCCGCTCTCCGGCGAGGCTTTACCGGGGTATGTGGCTTGGCTGCCCGACCGCACCGTAACCCTTTACCGTGATCAACACTTGTGGGCGCATGAACGCCTCGAAAAGCTCGGCAGCTCGGCGGCACACCAACGGCTGTGGGCGCTTCTGGATCAATTAGCCTGTGTCTTTTGGGAGGCCAGCCGAAAGGGTATTCACTTGCCGTTGCAAACCGTTGGGGATGTACTGAATGCTGTCCGCTGCGTTGGCCTGAGCCACTTGCATTTGACCCGCTATATGCTTTTTAGTATGGGTGATATTTTGAACACGTTCACTTTAAGGGATGACCTTGCTTTGTGCGCACTCCTGAGTATGTTGATCGAGGACACCGTGCATTCCCATATCGACCACGCTCCGTTAATCAATGCCGCGCTGGGAATCACCATTCGTGGTGCTGGCCTTACCCGCCACAGTGGAGGCATGTATGGTTTCTGGAAGCGCTTCGTGGAGCATTTCAAAGGCTTAGGTGGTGTTCTTCATGTTAGTTGCAAAATTGAACATGTTCAAAAGTATGGCGACGGATATGAAGTCTACACCTCACAGGGCGTATTTGGTGCGCGGCAGGTGGTTAGTGCGCTGCCTTTACCTGTGACCGCAGCCGTTGCGCCGAGCATTGTTGGGCGGCAGCTTGCCTATTACCTCAAGCGTGATGAACAGTCTCTGGGCGGCGCAGCGGTTGTATTTTTAGGTGTATCGGATTCTGAAGTCGCGGGGCAATCGTTCACCCATCACCAACTGCTGCAAACTTATGACGCACCCTTGGGCGATGGCAACAACATGTTTGTGTCGGTCTCAGCGGCAGGCGATACACTCAGTTCACCGGCTGGTTACCGCAGTGTAATGATCTCAACCCACTGCGCCATTGAGGATTGGGAACACTGTTCACCGACTGATTATGAGGCACAGAGACGTGCTTATGGTGACCGTCTGGTGAATTACGCGCGTCGTGTTTATCCAAATCTCGCCACCAACCCCCTTGTGTATGAAATCGGTACTCCGCAAACCTACGCCCATTTTACCGGAAGGCCGCGCGGCGCTGTCGGTGGTGTCAAACAAACCCTCTCGAATACCAACCAGAATGCCGTACCGAACGACATCGGCGCCAAGGGCTTTTGGCTGGTGGGGGATGGAACGTGGCCGGGTTTGGGGACAGTTGCTTGTGTTTTAGGCAGCCGTGTTGTGGCTGAAGCCGTTCAGCGTCAGCACCGGCTGGTTAAATCATCACACACTACGAAGGGGAAGCATCATGAATAAGCATCCAGATGTGACCGAATTAGGCTTGCCGTGTGTGGAAGCATTAGGGCGCGATTTACTGCAAACAACGCCTACCCAGCGCTGGTTGGCAGTCGCCCGACCCTTTATTGGTTTGCTCGTGTATATCGGTGCCGTGTCCTTAGGCTGGTGGGTACTCACGCCTTTGATCGTGTTTCTCATCTTTGTATCGGTGGTCACGGTGACGCACGATGTGGTTCATGGCTCGCTCGGTTTTCACAAACGCTATGCGGATGTCGTGCTCTTGCTCATGGGTGCTGTTTTGATGGAAAGTGGTCACGCCTATCGCATCACCCATCATCAGCATCACACCCATTTCCCCGCCGATAATGACCCTGAAGGTTATCCGGCGAAGATCGGGTTGCTCGGTGCCGTTATTTACGGCCCCGTGTTTCTGGTGCGGTTGTGGATATGGGCATTTGTACAGCGCCCCAATCAGCGGCTTTGGCTTGTGGTCGAAGCATTCGTTCCCGTCAGTGTGATCCTCATCGGTATTACCCAATGGCCTAACCATCCAGCCATATTGATCTACGCGGGTTTAGCGATTGTCGGTAGTTGGGTCTATCCACTGCTCACCGTCTATCTGCCTCATAAAGATTACGGCGACAACCCCCTGACGCAAACCCATCCCCTGCGCGGTCGGCTGATTCCCGCCCTATTTCTCGAATTGACGTATCACCTTGAACATCATCTTTACCCGCAAGTTCCGGGTCATAATCTTGCGAAGTTAGCACAGCGCCTCGATCCGCATTTCGAACGCCTAGGTGTGCAGGTGTGGCATGTGATTTGATGGCTTTAACAGACGAACAGCATCGGCAAGAATCTTATCGACAACAAAAAAGGCACATATCATATGTGCCTTTCACCGTTATCTAATACGCTGCGATATTGACCTAGTAACCAATGGTGCATGTTTGCATTTGAACCTTTGTAAGCCGTTCTGGATAGGCTT
>JAPUDW010000067.1 GCA_027492915.1 Bacteroidota bacterium
GCGTGTGCTGGAAAACTGCCCCACAATATTCAGCAAACGACGAATTTCGCGGGGATCTCTGCCAGCTTCAAGCGCCGCCTCGTCAATGATGCGATTGCCTTTTTGCAAGTCACCCGCCTTCATATAAGGGTAAGATGGCAACCAACCGTCAGCCTTTTGTCCGATCAGCCGCAGCATTCGTGGTTTTAAAGCGCCGAGCCAGATGGGGATGTTGTGGGCGGGTATCGGCCCGCGCTGCACATCCTTCAGCCGGTAATAATCCCCGTTATAGCGCAACGGGAAGGTTTCGCCGGTATCCAACATGCCACGAATAACATCAATTGCTTCGCTCAGGGCATCCACCGCTTCGGCAGGGGAAAGCCGCTTCCCGCCCATCGCCGCGATGCCATCCCAGAATGCCCCTGCACCCAACGCCATCTCCAAGCGACCACCGGAAAGCAAATCGAGACTGGCGGCAGAACGCGCCAGAACGGCAGGCGCGCGCAGCGGCACGTTCAGCACGTTAGCGGCGATGTGGATGCGGCTGGTTTGTCCGGCGACCCACGACATCAGCGTCCATGCGTCGAGAAAGGCCGGTTGGTAAGGATGGTCTTGAAACGTCACCAGATCATAGCCGAGTGTTTCACTGTGTTTCGCCAGCGCAACGACTGCTTCCGGTGCTTTATTGGTGGGTGTAATAAACGTTCCAAATTGAAGCTGATGCCCATAATTCATAATCACAATCCTTTGGTTGATGTATCAACCATTGTAGCACACTAGTTGACGTGTCAACCATATCCAATATATAATTTTAGTATGAAAACTGAACAACTCACTGACTCACAAATCAATGCGTGGACGAATTATCAGCGGATGCGCCTGCGCCTTACCGAGCGATTGAACCGCCAGTTGACCGAGAAAACAGGACTTTCCGAAGCGGATTTCGAAATACTCGTCGCCCTCACCGAAACTCAGGCCGAGTCGGTTCGGGCGATTGCCTTACGCTGCGGCCTCGAGTGGGAGAAAAGCCGCCTCTCGCACCAGCTCAAGCGGATGGAAGCGCGGGGATTGGTCGCACGAGAAGAATGTGTGGAAGATTATCGGGGGGCGGTCATCCGCGTAACCGAACTTGGACGCAAACTCGCCGATGAAGCGCGTGTTCACTACGAACAAACACTGCGGGATTATGTAATCGACGTACTGACACCCGACCAGCTTGATTCGTTAGGCGATATTGCTGAAACCATTCTGATTCAGTTCGAAAAGACACATAAAGCTTAATCACGCAAAATAAAAGAGGCGAACGTCGATATAAAGCGTTCGCCTCTTTTTTATTCACTCACATGCATTTAAGCAGGCGGGGCGAAAAACACAAGTGAGCCGGCGATCTGTGCCGCAATAGCCTCGTTCGCCGCCGCGTCACCCGATGTCTCGAACTGAAACACGACTGCTGAACCGGTCTCGGCATTATCCACGCTGACAGCCAAGCCCGAAACGGTGCTGCCCTCACTATCGAAGCTGTAAGCCACGCTGTAGGCCGTCAAGCCGCCGAACGTGATTTCTGTCACCTCGCCCATTTCGACCTCCAAGGTGCTAAATAGGGTGTCGAGCGCGGTTTGTGCATCTACATCAGGATAAGACTGTAGATACACCGACTGGGCACCGTCCACATCGCTCAGGGCGTTGGTTGTTGTGCCATCATCGTTGGTGATGCTGTAGCTTGCGCCCCATACATACGGGTAAACGAAGTGGATGCCTTCGTTGGTATCGGTGTAACCACGCACGCTGCCATCGACGCCATCATTGTTAACCGCTACTTCAACTTTTTTGGTGATACGGTTATCCGCAAGGTCAGTCATGCTCAGGTTGATTTCGTAGCTGCCATTGATGGCGGGGCCGTACTTGAAAGTGAAGGGTTCAATCCCGAAAATGAGCGGGAAGTTCGTCTGGGGTTGGATCGCGACCTCGCCCTCTGCCGTCAGCGTAACCAAATCGACAATAAACTGATCACCGGGCTGCGGGCTAACTTCATACGGCGAGTCATCGGCTAAGGCCAACATGCCACTGTAAGTCATGGTGGTCGTATCAAAGATCAAATACGCGGGTTGGTTGCCCTCGGCATTCATATACGTACCCTGTACGATGGCTTCATTCGAGCTGCTGTTTGACTGCGCCAAACTGAGTACAATGTTCGTGCCATCACTGACAAAGGGGAATTCTACACTCCACGTAAAGCTGCTAGCGGTCAATTCGTTGGGATATTCGATCACTGTTTCGCCAGTAGGCAAGGTTGTGGTGTAGGAAATTGGCGAAGAGTCTACAATCGCACGGGTGCCATCCGGTTGTAGGTAGGAAATGGTATAACTGAGGTCAACTACCCCCTTACCCGCCGCGTCGAAAAACACCACCGGTGTATCCAGCGAACTACCTGTGCCACTGAGCGTAAACACGCTGCCGATGTCCAGTTGCAACGCACTACCATCGAGTTCAGTGGCAATCGTGCTGTAAAACTGTCCCAGATAATCCTGCCAGAAGGCAAACGCCGACGGTGCAGATGCCGGATAATCCGTGCCGTAGGCTTCGTAGTAAACCGGCTTGGATGGCAGATAGACAGCTAGGCCGGTCGCACGGGGCAGCTTGCTATCTGCTAGCGAATACACCACCGCGCTATCATAGGCAGCCAACACTTCTTGTGCCACGTTGTAGGCATCTTCACTGATGGTGGTTTGCAAGCTAAACCATGTCATAAAGTCTTTGAGATCAACATAAGAATAGGTGTTGGCACGGTCGCCCAACGACGCACCGAAGATCTGGCTGTTGTTACGGGCAGTACCGAGCGCCGATAGGAGTTCCACAGTATCGCCACCGACGACCGACGAGAAATTCTCTAGTGAGGAGATGAGTGTGGGCAGCCCTGCTGTCTCAATAAGTGACAAGCCGAGCTTCGTCCGCCCGCCTTTACCAGCGTAATAGCTCATGTAGTTGTCGATGAAGGCCGAACCAACCTGAAACGCGTCCCAATCAGGATTCGCTTTGAGGCTGGTGAGGCTCTGGGCGTATTCCCACCCGTTGCTGGGGATGACTTCCTGCGACGACAATACGTAGTCGGCATAGGGTTCAAGCATGACGGCTACATCGGTCACGGCCATCAAGCAGGCATC
>JAPUDW010000068.1 GCA_027492915.1 Bacteroidota bacterium
CCGCTTGCCCAATCATCGCTCAAGAAACGATTGTAAAGCACGATACCCATCACCCCATCCCGTTCGGCAAGCTGCCGGATCATCTCGTCTGTCAGGTGGCGGTCACTATTTTTGAAGGTGCGCGGGTTGCTGTGGCTGGCGTATATCGGGCCTTCATAATGGTCGAGTGCTTGTAAGCAGGCTTCTTCTGCTAAGTGCGATAAGTCGAGCAGGGCTTTAAAATCCGCCATGACGTTCAGTAGTTCGTAACCCAGCTTGGTCAGTGGCCCCGGATTGCCCGTACCACCGGCATAGCGGGTGCCTGCCCACGCTGGCCCGACGATCCGCAAGCCTCGTTCGTACCATTCTTCGAACTGGCGCGGTTCTAAAATTGGGTCGGCGTTTTCCATCAGCAGCACCAAACCCTGCTGGTGGTCGGCTGTTGTTTTGCCGTCCTCCCATGTCGCCAGTACCGCGTCCAAATCGGCAATGGTTTTCACCAACCGTACTTTGTCGCTTTCGTCGGCAATCCGGTTATAGTAATCCAATTGGTCGGATGCCAACTTATACGCCTGCTGCGGTGTTTTATAAGTAAAATTAGACCATGCTTGATTTTCTTTGCCGTCATCCGGGGCGACGAACAGCGTAGAGAAGACCACTGCCACACGGCCTAAGAGCGAATCGGGTAAGCCAATCGTAGCACTGCCGCGTCGGGCGGTAAGCGCAGGGTCACTTTCGAGGCGGCGCGTTTCGAGGGCGCTGCGGCGGTAATCGCGCCCATAGCATAGGGCGTTGTAGGCAATATCCTCGTGAGCATCAACGATAATCATAGTTGAGAATCCTAGCTGACCATTTAGGAATAAGATTATTCATCGCCCTATTGTATGCAATCACGCGATAAAAATCCAAAAGTGGAAAAATTGGCGTAATGGATTGTTAATGATCGCGGTCTAGAATGAGAGCAGTCAAATTTCGAGTGGGGACACTATGAACATTACACATAAGCCAACCGTTTGGACAGGCGTTATCGTTGGGGCTTTCCTGACAGCCGCGCTCATCGCTATTTTTTATTTTGTACAGCAGCTTGCAGGGACTGTTTTCGTTCCCTTCGATGTGTTCGATTGGGTCGGACGTGTTGCACCCGGTAGTTTCATCACGTTTGGCATTGACCAAATTGTAAATACCATCCAAATTCTTAATTTGGGTGAAATATCGCGTTCGGCAAAGAATATTGAATTAGGCCTAGCCATCATGGGTATGTTCGCTGCGGGTGCGGCTGTTGGCGGGATCTTGTTTGCGATTTTGCCGCATCTCAAGCCTGAGCAGCATCAAATGGCGGGGTTGATCGCTGGCTTGGTCATCGGCCTTCCAGTCATGTTGATTAGTTCGAATGTAGATCGAAATTCGACGCAATCCCCATTTGTTAACTCGGTTTGGATCATGTTGGGCTTTTTAGTGTGGGGTTTTTTGCTGAGTTGGGCTTATGAACGTATGACAGGTGTGTTTGCGGCCAGCACGGGAAATGCGGTTCAACCGATTGATCGCCGCCAATTTTTGGTACGGTTAGGCGGTGCGACGGCTGCGATTACGGTTGTAGGGGCAGGGTTGGGCGCAGCGCTGCGGCGGCCAGAAGAATCCGCTCAAGTCGCGCTTAATTCAGCATCCAGCACGGCGGCACAACCGTGGTCAGCTACCCACAAACTGCCTAATGACGGTGATCCGCTGGTTCCTGCTCCCGGTACACGCCCCGAATTCACTCCTGTTGGGGAGCATTACCGCATTGATATTAATACGATCCCACCCCGTATTACTGAGGAGGAATGGCTGTTGTCGATCAGCGGCTTGGTTCAAGCACCTATGCAATTGTCTTTAGCCGAATTGAAGGCGAAATATGAACCGGTTGATGAGTTCGTAACGTTGGCCTGTATTTCTAACCCGATTGGTGGCGACTTGACCAGCACGACCCGTTGGACGGGTATCCGGTTGAAAGACCTTGTGGCGGATATGAAGATTAGCCCCAACGCGACTTACCTGAAGATTACGTCGGTTGATAATTTTGATGAGTTTGTCTCGCTTGACCTGATCAACAATGATGAGCGCGTCATATTAGCCTATGAGTGGGATGGTTTACCCCTAACCGTTGATCACGGTTTTCCGCTGCGTATCTATATCCCCGACCATTACGGCATGAAGCAGCCCAAGTGGATTACGACAATCGAAGTCGTCGAAGGCTGGCAAGAAGGCTGGTGGGTGCGGCGCGGCTGGGACAAAGATGCGATTATGCGGGCGACTTCGGTGATCGACACGGTTGCGGTCGATGCTGTGATGACGACCGATGCCGGTGACAAATTAATTCCCATCGGCGGGATTGCCCATGCGGGGGATCGTGGAATCTCAAAAGTTGAAGTGCAGGTTGATGATGGCGAATGGGCAGAAGCCCAACTACGGGCACCTATTTCTGAAACGACATGGGTGATCTGGCGCTATGATTGGCCGTTCACGTCCGGTTCGCATATCTTTACTGTGCGCTGTGTTGAGGGTAACGGCACCCCGCAAATTGAGCAGTATGCTGATACCCGCCCCAGCGGTGCGACAGGTTACTTCCAGACGCGAGAGTCGGTTTAGCGCTTAATTGTAAGGATGTCTCGAAGTGAGAAGCGTGATCTGAATTGCTTTGAGACATCTGCGGTACAGGAACAATTTCCTAGCGCAACATTAGCATTGCCCCAGCTTCATTTATACTCGCCAACCGATTGCAATATTTTCAACATCCTTAAGATGATTACATATCGTGTTGCAGAATGCTGAATGGATTGTATTATGGCAAATACACGATTTCTACCGAATTTTAAGGTGCGTAATCATGGACAACGCCCAATTAAACCGTGATTGGGAATTGTCGTTAAATAGTTGAGATTTTGTAAATTAATTATTGACGTATTGACTCAGAATCTATTTATCCGTATGATGATATCAAGTGGTTCTTATTCACCACGATTTATCAGTATCGTTTAATCAATTCAGGAGTTCTTATCATGTTGTACATGCCCCGTGAAGAAGGCCAAGGCCTCGTAGAATACGCTCTGATCCTCGTTCTGGTCGCCGTTGTCGTTATCGTCATCCTCGCCCTGCTTGGCCCGACGATTG
>JAPUDW010000069.1 GCA_027492915.1 Bacteroidota bacterium
TTTTGGAAATCTTCCTCATTTGCGGACAACCCTTATAGTCCCCTTGTGGGGCAGCGGCAGATAGTTAGGGCTACCGCTGCAAATAAAAAGGTTAGTAATCTTGGCGGCAGCACACCCATCGCCAAAATTGCAGCGCCCGTAGCCGAGCAATTCGCCGAATCGGCACAAAAAATAGGTGTGCCAGTATTGAAATTGCCGCCATTGCTGCCAACTTTGCCAACCCTCTTTGCTCCCCTCTCCAAGCTGTACTCAGCAAATTGGAGAGAGGGGCTGGAGGTGAGGTTTCCGACAGTGAAGACTCTGAATGCGAAGCCTCCCGTGGGACGACATTACCGACATAAAACACGTTTATGTCGTCGCCTTCGCCGCCTTCGACGACATAAAAGGGGTTTTGCGTTTGCGGAATTTGCGGTTTTTCGCAGTTCCTCCCTCAAAATGTTGCAATTGTCGCGATTCTCAACAGCATCATTTCAACCGTTTATGGCGCTCTGCTGCCGCCGCCGCCGCCAAAGCCGCCAAAACCCTTGGCGTTCTGTGCGAAGCCTCCTGTGGATGGCGACTTGGTGGTTAAATGAATGGTATTACACCGCTGACGTGCTTGTCACCCGCTTCGCCCGTTCGGCGGCCACCAGTTCACGGGTCGCAGGAACAACTTCTGCGGCGAAAATCTCAATCGTCGGCGCATCAGCAGCCGCTAAAATGAAACCGGTAATGCCATATTGCAGAGTCATATCCGCCAGTTCTTCTGCCCACTGCTTGGTTGGCCCATTAAGCAGCGAACGGCCTGTGCTGCTGAATTGGCCGGAAATATTGAGCATCCGGCGGATAGCCGATGGATCACGCCCTGCGGTGGCTGCACCTTCGTCAATATGCTTGTTCATCTCCTCAAGGTCTGAAACCCCGCCCTTCAAATAAGCCAACGAGGGCAGCCAACCATCCCCCATCCGTCCGGTGAGGTTCAGGATGCGTGGCTTATACGCGCCGATCCAGATGCCGATGTCGTGGGCGGGTTTCGGCCCGCGCTTGGCTCCATCAACGGTGTAATATTGCCCGCGCACATGCACACCGCTGCGCTCATCGGCTGCCCAGATGTCACGCATGATGGTAATCGCTTCTTCAAGCGCGGCTATCGACTGACCGGGTTCCAACCGCCGCCCGCCCATCGCTTCAATCGCGTCCCAGAAGCCGCCTGCGCCGATGCCCATTTCGAAGCGTCCGCCGCTGAGTAAGTCCAAACTAGCGGCGCTGCGGGCAAGCACAGCCGGTTGCCGCAGCGGCAGGTTCAGCACATTCCCGCTGACATGAATATTCTTGGTGCGTGAAGCTGCATACGAAAGCAGCGTCCATGTATCATGAAACTTCGATTGGTAAGGGTGATCTTGAAAGGTCACAAGATCAAGACCGGCTTGATCCGACACTTGCGCTAGTTCAACGGCTTGCAGCGGTGGTTGGTTTACCGGTGCAATGAACGTCCCGAACAACAGGTTTTGCCCATAATCGGTCATGGTAAATACTCCTTAAATACATATAACAGGTGAATAGCCATCACCCTACAAGGCTGGTAAGCGTTCGAGCGCAACATTGAAGTTGTCGCGAAAGACATTTTGAGGATCGTACTGCTGCTTCAAATCGCGCAGGCGGCTGAGTGTTTTGGGCGGGAACGCATCATTCAAGCGTTCCGGTCGCAAATCTGTCTCAAAGCTCAAGTACAACCCGTTGAAATGATCTGCCATCGAGTCCCATACGGCATTCACCCGTTCGCGGTTTGCGCCCAGCGCGGCCACCGAAAAGTTGGCTGACCGGTATCCGTAAGCGGTCGCGTCGGGATCAACATCCGTAACCGCACCGCCAACCGAGCGAATCTGAAAGAAATAGATCGCGCCGCTGTGCAGCATGTTAGCAACTGCTGCCGCAAACTCCGGCGTAATATGCTCAATCAAGCCAGACCGCGCGACCGGATCACCCTGCCCGTCATGATCATCGCTCGACGCATTCGCCATCACGTTAGCGTAGGAGGTAATCACCACATTCTGGTCATACAATGGCGCGATATTGGCAATCGGTTGCAGGCGGTCAATAATGACTTCCGGCTTGTCCGAATTCACCATCGACATCACCTGCGCCACCATCGGCTGCCCACGACGCGGCGGCCCCATAATCAGGAAGCTGGTCAGGTCACGCGGCGACGATTCGATAACTGCGCCCCATTGTTCGAGGAATTTCGCCGTATCGGTGGCATCCAGCACCAACTGAGACCAGCCAATCGCCCCAACTTCATCCACCTCAAACTCGAATGAGATGACGATGCCGAAGTTAGCGCCCGCGCCGCGCACCGCCCAGAATAAATCGGGGTTTTCATCCGCGCTCGCTCGCACGATGGAGCCATCTGCCAGCACGATTTCCACCGCTTTCAGATGGTCGATGGTCAAGCCGTGGTCACGCACCAACCACCCGACACCGCCTGCCGTCGCCAAACCGCCGACACCCACGCCGCCGTAGTCGCCCGAACTCAGCGCCCATCCATACGGTGCGAGTGCTGCCGCGACATCCATCCAACGCGCACCCGGTTCGATGCGGACGCGGCGGGTAACTTTATCCAAAATTTCGATACGGTTGATCTTCGACACGTCAATGACAATCCCGTTGCGATTGGTTGATCGACCGCTGATTCCGTGACCACCGCTGCGTACCGACAGCGCCACATCGGGGTGCTGCCGTGCGAAGGCCAATGCCTCGATCACTTCGTCCACATTCTTCGCCTGAATGACCATACCGGGGGAGCCGCCGCGCATATAGGTAGACTTCACCCGCCCGTACTGCACATCCCCCGGCTCGATAACACTGTTCGCCAACGAGGCCGGTATATTGTCATATTGGATGCCCTCACGCCGCTTGGCACGGGCTGCGGATGAACGCAGCGCGACCAGCATGGGTTCGGGGATTTCACGGTTGACGGCTTCGCGCAGGGCGGGTATCACTTCACCCGCGAACTGCTCCATCAACTTCGGGTCATCCGCCATCAAGATGAACGTGCCGATACCATCTTCGACCACCAGCGGCAGTAGGTCATCCACCCAGTTCGCGCTGGTTCCGTTGAGGAAGCCGCCGCGTGTGCTGGAAAACT
>JAPUDW010000070.1 GCA_027492915.1 Bacteroidota bacterium
ATGGTGATCTTATCACTTTTAGCCAATGGATTATGTTCGTAGAAGAGATTACCAATATCCAAATAAAGGAACTTTTATCTGCCACACAAACTCACGAGTTTTATACTCAATATCAAAGACAGTCGACAAAAAATAGTATGAGTTCTACAACTCTTTCTGGGGCACTTTCAGTGTTAAGTAAGTATGTAGATAATCTCAGTCCAGAGCAGCAAGATCACGATATTCGAATGTCCTCAGAGTTTGAGAATTTGTTGTCACTTGCACGAATAACGCGAATACTTTCAAAAGAAGTAACAACCTACAATCTTGACGAAATTCTGGCCGACGTTTTAATCCTCCGCCATAGGCGAAAACCTACGGTGAATTTGCAATGTAAATGTCCGGGTCTAAACATCCTTGGTTACAAGGATTTGTATGCAGAAGTATTAACGGATTTAATGAATAGTTTAGAAAATTTCAGTCTCATTCGAGAACAGGATTTAATTTTAGATGTCTATATTCAATCAAGAAATAATTTAGTATTTGAATTTATTTTCCCTACCCAAATCACCGAAGACATCATTCAATTTTTAGAGGAAAAATTCAAGAGCAATCTGTTCTGGTCATTCGCTAAATCACAATTACATTTCGGCAAAATACAAATTGATAAAAACAGGTTAGAATTTTCTACCTCTCCCTTATTTGTACATGCCAATCAAATAGATATTTTGAATTTGGTGACGCAATATTTTGGAAACAAAACGCTCGAAGATATAGAATATGAAACTTTAGCTTCTGTGTTACACGATTTAAAGAACGAACTTATTGCATTTCAATTAGCTTCAACTTCAGGTGGAGGTACACCTCAGTTTATTTACAAAGCAAAATATGAAGCGAATCAGCATATTGTTAAAGCACGCTCACTTTGCACAATTCTTACCACTATTGGGCGTGCAACAAACGCGCCAACTATTGAGGAAATAGAACTATCGCAGTTCTTTCGCTTTTATGTTAGTGAAAAATTCACATCATTGCCTCCAAACATTAGATTGGACCCTCCTAGGACTTTGACATCCTGCACATGTTTTACATCAAGCATTTTTCTGCAATCAATTATTGAAAACCTTATCAAAAATGCAGTCGAGGCTTTGCCCAATGGGGGCGAAATTAAAATTGACTGGGTTTACACTGATAACCAACTTTTCTTGAATATTGAGGATAATGGCATAGGCATTGACGAGGAAGAACTATACAAGTTGCTTAATGGCGAAGGACTTAAATCATCAAAAAAAGGTGGATCAGGTTTGGGAATGCTCACAGTTCGTTCGATGCTAAATAGAATTGGGGGAGATATTTCTGGAACATCTGAATTTGGAAAAGGAACTTGCTGGTCTTTACGTATCCCGGACCAGCGCGAAGAAGTTCTTAATGATACTTCTATTGATTCGAACTGAGAGAGCGAGATAAATTAACAAATGCCTGTAACGTTAAAGATTCTTTGGGCAGATGATCAGATAGAAATTTCTCAAACATTTCACAAGCGTATAATACCTAATCATTCTGTAAAGTTTGTCAACAATGGTGAGGATGCTATTCGACGATTGCAAAGCGAATATTTCGATTTAGTTTTACTTGACTTGGCTATGCTCCCAAATAAATGGGGAGGTCTATGGGTTCTTGAGGAATTGTCTAAGCTCAATTTACGTGTTCCAGTAATCATGATTTCAGGAGAAGGAACCCAAGCAGAGACAATAAAAGCTCTTCGATTAGGAGCCAAAGATTATGTACTAAAAGAAAGTTTGGAAAATGAATTAACTGAACGAATAGATGTTGTCATAACTGAAAGCATTGAAGAACGTAATGGTAACCTATTGACCAATTTTCCCAGCCCTATCTCACTGCTTTACAGTCGCTATGTAACAAGTGACAGATCGAACGACAAGCTGAACCGATTGATTGAATTTCTAGAGGGTTTATTGCGTTTTACCGTAATAATTGGTCTAAGTGAACTTGCCCAATTTCAGCAAAATTTAAAAGTAAAAGAAACGTTTGCTAATTATCTATTTTCACCTTCTCTTGGAACTTGGAACAGTGTCAGACGGGAAATTACAACACAAATTTTACGAGGTTACTTTACGAAAATAAACTCAACTATTGACAATAGTTTTATATCTAGAATCATCGAAACTCGCAATGATATGCACCACGGTGGAATGCCTTCAGAAAGTTCAGCAAAAAAAATACTGGACGAATACTCTCAACCCTTAAATAGACTACTCGCCGAACTTGAACAACGTGCAAAGTTGGAAATACTTTTAACGCAATCTCTTCGTCATGATGGCAAAGGATTTGATGTCGAAAGTATTATATTGAAGGGACATAATATAACATTTCCACACCAAACAATTCGATCTGAAAAACCTGTAAAGACGAACCATGTTTATATTGTCGATCTCATAAATTCTGAAACACGTTGGATCGATTTGTATCCATGGATAATAACAGAACTAGGAGCAGAACCAAACGCTTGGCGCGTAAGTGTCTTTGACGCTATAAGGAAAGATGGAAAACAGGCTCTGCCCGATAGTAAGGAACGCCTCAGATATATAGATATTTGGAAGAACGAAAGATTTACTAGTAACCTGACTAGTAATGATCTTTTTGTATTGTCTACGGGTTCATGACGAAGCCACTATCATAGGGTAAAAAATTCAAAGCGCCTCAGGTTTTATTCCTTCGCCATATTCCAAGCCGTTCCAACACTAATATCTAGGTGCTTTGCAATAGCTGGAAAACTCCACCCTTTTGAACGTAGTTCAATGACCTGTGATTGAAGTTGCATTCTTGTGGGATCAAGCGGACGAGGTTGAGCGCGATATTTTGCTCTGTTGAAAGCAAATTCAAATTTGAAATATCTAGGATACGTGCGGCGACCCGTTCGAAATATATATTTCACTGTATTTGAAAATTAATCTATCATTTTTATTTTATTTGTAACCAAAGGCTAATACATCATTTAGCCAAACATATGAAGATTGCACGAATTTTACGGAGACGTAGGAGAAACGATAGGCAAACGTAGAAGTAGAAATTGCCACTAGACGATAATCTCTTAAAAACCAATTTTAGGGATTCTCACACTGTATGTGCAAACTTGCTTGTAAGAGCAGCCTTTCTTTTAATAGTCATCAAAGCCGCGGCATATTTAGAAAACATCTCATTATATCTCTGCTCCTACTGATGAGCGGACTTGGCCTAAGCTTTACACTTGCTGTCTATGAAGAAGTTACCCCACTGCCCTACCCGACCCAATGGCCTGCCAATATACAACCACTGACTATCGACAACCTGCCTCAGCTTTCGCTGACCAACATGCTCAATGGTGGTATAGCAACCGATACGGTGTGGTACAGCGGCGATAATAACCAGTTGGCAATTAACACCACGAATGGTGTCTGGTTTTATGACCTGCGTACCTCGTCCAATCCACGCCTTGTCGTGCGTGACCTCATTTCATTCGACTACTGGCGGGCTGATAAAGGCCGCTTATCTTTTTCACCCGATGGCAAATGGTTCACATCCGCTACTGGCTACGACAAACGCTTGGGCGACCATGAAGCCGCCCGCCTCATCATCTGGGACACTGCCACTGGGAAAAATTATCCTCTACAGCCTTATGACCCGATTGCGCCGGGTTTTGGTCTGATCTTCGCCTGTCAATACGAACCCTGTCCTTTACGCTATGTAGGCTGGCTTCCGGATAACACCCTAATTAAGGTCATGGATAATGCGGTGACGGTCTGGCGGCATCTTCCGGCGGATGAGAGTGAAGTCTTTGCTTATCCCTCTACCAACCGCACTGGTTACAGCATCGAACACCTGGCTGTTAGTTCTGATTCGCACCGAGTAGCGCTCATCTTGAGAGCGAATATCAGTGATCAGGCCATTATTCATGTATGGAATATCCGCACGGGCGAAGGCACCACCCTCTACGCCGATGATTATCTGCCGCTGGGCCGCCTCGAATTCAGCAATCTGACTTTCACTGGCGATGGCTCCCTTTTGCAAGCCACGTTGCATTCCGGTGAGGTCTGGCAGTGGGAAGCGAACACCCTCGAACGTAAAGTCGATATTCCGGCACATAAGCTGACCTGTTTATCGAACGAGGAAACAAAAACGCTGGCGGAAAAGACGCAGATTATTGGTTCACGGCTGATTTGTATGGAGGGGCGTAACACAGGGTTTCCTGAAAACATACTCCGCATCCTCGATCTGACCAGCGGGAAACTGCTCTCCGAAACCGACCTCGACTCGTCCAATACGATCATTGGAACCAGCCCGACCAAATTGGCGATGGCTTATCCTAGCGCTGTGGTCGGCGGGCGAAAACCGTACCAGAATCCTTACACAGTTCCGATCTGGGATTTAACTACAGGTCAAAAAATCAGTGTTATTCACACCGCAGATTGGCCGGCTCGCGCTATTTTTAGCCCTGATGAGAGTCAGGTCGCCATCACTGGCGTGGAAGGCGGCACCAGTATATGGAATGTTAACCATCCCGACGGTGCTATACCCTTATTGAACAATCATCACGGCCCAATCTATGGCATGGCCTTCAGCGCGGACGAAGGCCGTCTGATGGTCTTGTCGGAACAGGAGTTGGCAGCCTATTCGCCGCAGGACAGCACTTCTCATATCGTACTGGGCGATCCTGCAAAAAAATACCGCTCGTTGGCCTCCGATAACGGCAGCCGGTTGGCGATTGGGGACGAAGACGGCAGTATTCAACTGATGGATTGGGCGAGTGAAAAGGTCACATCGGTGCTGTCCAATAACGATGCGGCGCTGGCAATGGCCTTTACCCCGGATGGAAAAACGCTGACGGTGTTCGGCTACAAAAGCTTGCACTTCTGGGATGTGGCACAAGGTAAACTCATCAACCGCCTGCCATACAGTACATATGATGATTTACGCGTGCCGAACACCGCTACCTTTACGCCGGATGGACGCTGGCTTGTTTATCGGGGCGACGTGTGGCAAATCGAACAATCCGGACGACTGGTAGCGCAGTCCAATCTGGAAAGCATCGCTTATGAGTATCCAGTTTTTAGTAACGAAAATTTCGAGTACCAACTGCGCTCGTATGATTTCAATCGCGGCTTTTATGTGGCAGCCTCTTTAGGCAGTGTCTCTTCGCCTACACGAGTATTCCGCATTAGTGATCAACAGCTCTTATGGGCCGATCTGGACGCTAGCGTCCGTTCAGCATGGTGGCGAGTAGCTGCCATCAGCGAACATTGGATTGCAACGGGCAGCACCGCTGGGTCGATTGAGATTTATGCCATCAAACAGGATCAATAACATGCGTACATTTCTTTTATCACGGGTGACGCTTCTTCTGCTAGCGGTCGTTGTACCGATCAGCGCCCAAAATGCAGATCATGGATCTGTGCCAATTACGACCAAAACTGTTAGTGATATGGCTCGGTTAGCCGAACTACGTCTGCCACCACCCCCAAAAGACTATCCACAGCCCTTTTATTGGCGGATCGCGTTCAGTCCAGATGGTAAGCAGCTTGCGGCATCCACCAGCGAGGGCATCATCATCGCCTATGATCCCTATTCAACAGCGATCTTGTGGCAGACACAACCCAAACAGCGCATGTACCCCGGCTTTATTCTCACATATGACTTGAGCGGGGAATATTTACTGGTAGCGGGTGACTATTCCTTCGCCGTTTTGAAAGCGGCCACAGGCGAATTTGTCAGCAGCAACAGTCTCGATTTTAAAAATAATCCGGGAGATTATCAAAGACCGAATTTCGGCGGTTTCAGCCCGGATTCTAAACATGTATTACTTATGACCGGACGTGAAAATTTTTATCGCGTATTTGATGTGTCGAGCGGTCGCGAAATTGACCAGCTGGCTCCCGAAGTGGGCTGCGACAACCATATGTTATTGGCTGACAATTCGCAGATATTTTGTGCCTTTTCGCGTTATTCGTACCTGCGTTCGAGTGTTGATTTAAGCCCTGTCCGTGAACTAACCGATACCCTGCCGCTGATAGACTATATTTCGACCAGCGGTGACCGTTCGCTGCTGCTGGTGGTTGGACGGACACAGGAGTCTAAATGGCTTGACTACAACTTCACCCTGCACGATGCGACGACCTTTGCCGAAATCAAACGCATACCGCGTGGGGCGTACAGTGATGATTGGCCGACCATGATCCCTACTAATGATGGTTCGCTGCTGCTTGGGATCGTCAACGGGCGCGTCAAAGTACTGGATACGCAAACGGGTGATTTTGTGGTGTCGTTTCCCTTCTCCGACCGGTTGGACAGCATTGGCCGGTCGTTTGCCTTCAGCCCTCGTGAAGATCGTTTTGCCCGCATCCTAACCGACTCAAACGCCGCAATTGAAATCTATGGTGTCGCGGACTGCTGGGCAACGACTGATCGCGAAGTGAATCGCCGTGTCAAACCTAGCGCCTATAGTGCATTAGCTGGCACATTTACACCGACCGATCGGATGGCGATTATTAACAGCCAGACGGTTGAGAGCGACCTGTGGCGGCAGCTTGAAGATCAGACATGGATACGATCAGACGTAGTCGATGTCCATGGAAGCAAATGCAGCTGAGTCCTCGATATGTTGAAAAGATACACAGTATTCTCTTGTGTCTCTAAAATATCAAAAAATAAATAGTATAAAAACGCTCGAAGCCAGTGTGCATTTGAAAATAAAACCAAGTTCTACCCTGCAACGTTTACAATAACCTGTGTTACACAAAATAGCGTCTTTAGCTTTTGCGCTTGGACATATTCCACGCCGTTCCAACACTAATATTGAGGTGTTTTGCGATAGCTGGAAAACTCTACCCTCTTGAACGCAGTTCGATGACTTGTGCTTGAAGCTTTATTTTTGAAGGGTCGATAGAACGAGGTTGAGCTTTGTGTTTTGCTCTATTGAAGGCGAATTCAACTCTGAAATATCGAGGATAGGTGCGATTACCCGTTCGAAAAATTATGCCGCACTGTATTTGAAACGAGGATGAACAGATTTATTTGCTGAAATCTAAGTTAATCTAAAAAATCTTGCCCATATTTCAATCTATTACTTCTTTCTCAGGATAAATTACCTGAAAGCCTCTTCTTATCATACTTGAGGGTTACACTTAATATCTTGGTATTGGATCTTAAATTGAATTCAAATCCCCGTTAATACCTATTCGTTATAAGTTCACCAACAAAATATCTATCTGAGATTTTATTGGTGAACAAACTCATTCTAGTTCGTCTGATACGCACGCTATTAACCTTATTTGGTGTAATAACACTCACCTTTTTTCTCGGTCGCATTACCGGCGATCCGGTAGCGATGATGCTGCCTCAAACCGCTACGATGGAAGATTATGAGCGCATGCGAGCAGCGTTGGGGCTGGATCAACCATTACCCATGCAGTTCGTGACCTATATGGGTGATGTCTTGCGGGGCGATCTCGGCACATCAATTGTCTATGGTCGTGACGCTGTCAAAATTGTACTCGAACGTGTTCCGGCAACCCTCGAACTTGGCATACCGGCGCTATTGCTTTCAGTCATTGCAGGTATTCCGCTCGGTATTCTAACGGCGATCCAGCGTGACCGCTGGTTTGACCGCTTGATGATGACCATTACCTTAGCAGCACAATCACTTCCCTCTTTTTTTATCGGCATCCTACTCATTTTGTTCTTCGGCGTGAATTTAGGTTGGACTCCTATTTTCGGGCGCGACACCCCCAGCCATTACATCCTACCTACCATCACCCTGACCATTTATCCGTTGGCCTTCATCATCCGCATTACACGCTCCTCCATTCTGGAAATTCTAAACGAAAACTACATCCGCACAGCTCATGCCAAAGGCTTGCCTATGAGCAGTGTGATTGTTACCCATGCCTTGCGAAATGTGCTGATTCCGGTCATCACGGTCGTTGGGCTTCAAGTGGCAGCGATTTTAAGCGGCTCAGCGATTGTCGAAACCGTGTTCGCTTGGCCAGGCATTGGTCAATTAGCCGTTCAAAGTATTGGCGGGCGCGATTTTCCGGTTATTCAGACAATTGTGCTTATTACGGCAGCCGCTTTTGGCATCACCAATTTGCTGATTGATTTCCTCTACGTAGCCATTGATCCAAGAATACAGGTGGTCTAATGATCGGCAAAGTGACAAGCATCTCTCAACCCATTCAGCCGGAGCCATCACACCGCAACCGTGTGGGACTTCCTGCGTGGCTCAAACGAACTACCATCGCAGTCAATCTCAGCCTCATGGTGCTGATCGTAATTACACTAGCCGTCAGCTTTGCTGGCTCAATCGCCCCACATGATGCGACAACTATGAACCTACGCTCACGCCTTGCGCCACCTGTTTGGCAGGGCGGAACTTGGGAATTTCCGGTCGGCACAGATGCAACCGGGCGTGATCTTCTAAGCCGCATCTTGTACGGTGGGCAAATCTCGCTGTTAGTCGGTGGAATTGCCACCGCAATCGGCTTGGTCTTTGGAACGTTTTTGGGGATTGTATCCGGGTATTCACGCGGCTGGCTTGACCAATTCATCATGTATCTGGTGGATGTCCAACTCTCGCTGCCCTATTTGCTACTGGCGGTCGCCGTTGCCCTCGTTCTGGGAACGTCTCTCAGTGTCTTAATTCTCTTAGCAGCGCTTGCCACTTGGCCGGTATATACCCGTGTAGTACGCGGGTTGGTTTTAACCCTGCGAGAACGGGAGTTCGTACTGGCTGCGCGGGCTATTGGCGCAACCGATGCCCAGATCATGTTCCATCACTTGCTGCCAAATTTGGTTGCTCCGATGTTGGTACTCGCCACCTTGAGTATCGGACGCATTATCTTACTGGAGAGCGGGTTGAGCTTTCTCGGTATTGGCGTACAGCCTCCGACTCCTTCGTGGGGCAACATGATTAACGAAGGACGCGAATACTTGTCAACTGCATGGTGGTTAGCGACGATGCCCGGTGTGGCATTGGTTTTGCTGACGATGGCAGTTGGAACCCTTGGAGATTGGTTACGTGATCTGATGGATGTAACCATCGGATAGGTAATGAAATGATTGAGTAATGCCCATATGTATAAGGAGATTGCCTCGAAAATGAAACGTGTTTTATCACTGATTTTGCTGTTCCTCCTCACCTTATCCGTGACCGCTGCCCAAGATAATGCAGGGAAAACCCTGACCATTGGCTTAAATTCCGATGTGTTCAACTTCGACCCACATCATTCCGGCAGCGCGATTGTCAATAACCGTGTCTTTGGCATGGTATTCGATCAACTCGTCGCCACTAATCCGCAGGGCGAATTAGAGCCAATGCTGGCAACCGCATGGAAAAATGTGGACAACACCAAGTGGATTTTTACCCTGCGTCCGGATGTCAAGTTTCATGATGGTACGGTTATGACAGCCGAAGATGCCGCCTTCAGCCTGAACCGGTTGCTGTTTAGCGATCAAGAAAGCCGTGTCCGTGCTGGCATTCTGCCTTACATCGAGTCGGTCGAAGTGACGGGAGATTTGGAAATCACGGTTACCACTCCCAAAGTTGACCCGCTGCTGCCGCTGCGCCTCGCTTCGCCTTACGCCGTGATCGTACCGAAAGCTTATGTCGAAGCCAACGACTTTGAAACGCTGCAAAAAGGCATGGTGGGTGCTGGCCCATATCGCTTGGTGGATTGGATCACAGGCGAACGCATTGTGCTGGAACGCAACGACGAATATTGGATGGGTCCGGCTGATGCCGAACAGGTCATCATTCGCATCATCCCCGAAATTGCTACCCGTATCGCCGCCCTCCAAGCTGGCGAGGTCGATTTTGTAACCACCATCCCGCCAGATCAAATTGAAAGTGTCGATACCACCGAAAACCTGCACGTCGACACCGTTCCAGTTCTGAATTACATGAATATTTGGTTCAACACCAATGAAGGCTTCATCACCGCCGATGCCCGCATCCGGCAAGCGTTGTCGCTCGGCATCGACCGTCAGGCGATTACCGACTCGCTGTGGGAAGGGCGTGTGCGCGTGATGAACGATTACCTGCTGCCGGGTGAATTCGGCTATGACAGCGAACGCCCGATCTTTGAATACAACCCCGAAAAAGCGAAAGAACTCTTGGCAGAAGCCGGCTATAACAATGAAGTGATCGAATTTACCCCGCCTGCCAGCTACTACACCAACGGTCAAATTGTGACCGAGGTTATCAGCGAAATGTGGAAAGCCATCGGTATTAACGTCTCGTACCAACCGTTGGATACTGCCGCATGGGCAGATCGTTCGGTCGCGGGCAACAACGTCGTCACCCTCCAAAGTTTCGGTACGAATGGTGATCCGGCAACCAATGGGGCAATCTCGAACTGGATTTCGTGGCCCGGTATGTACTACAAACCGAGTGAGGAATTTAACACGCTTGCCGACGAAGCTGCGTCATCACTGGACTCGGAAGTGCGTCTTGGCAACTACCGCCGCATTTTTGAAATTTTAGATCAAGATGTGCCGTTTGCCCCGTTATACCAAAGCGTCGAATTCTATGGTATGCGTGATGGCATCACATGGACATCTCATCCTGAGTTTTACATCAACTTGCGCCCCGGTGTGTTCACCATCGACTAACCGGTTCTCACCACGAAACAAACGAGGCGACAACCGTGTCGCCTCCATACATTTAATGCTCTGAAACCCTCACAACCTAAAGGAAAAACGATGTCCAACAAATTGATCGTTTATATGATTGATGGCGTGGCAGCCGAACACTACCGCACTGAACCGGGACGATTCCCGCATATTGCATCCCTCGAACGGCGAGGCTTCCGTATCGAAAATCTCCACGCCGAAGCCTTGGGAACATCACTGCCGGGACGCACTTCAATGCTAACTGGCATGACTGCCGACATGAGTGGTGTGTATGGTAACAAAATTTGGGATGGAACAGAGTTCCGCTATTCCAGTCCTGATGACATCCGTGTGCCGACCATTCCCTCTCGTGCCAGAGCCGCCGGGAAAACCGTCGCGTCATTGAATGCGGCGATGATTCGCCAACAAGACACCGACATTATGAAGGCTCCTTGGTTTATTGATGGCGTATTCATTCAACGCGCCCGCGACGTGGAACCTAGCCCGGCCACCGCCAGTTGGTTAAATGTCATCAATGCGCCCAAGAGTGACGTATTCATCCAAGCCTGTGAAGCAGCAGGTATTCCAGCCGATTTTCCCCAGATGGATAAAGCTCAAGAACTCCAACGCGCATTTTTTGGGTTGATTGCTGACCAAATGGCGGCGGATTGGGTCGGCGCACTTGCCGCCAGTGAACATGCGCCCGATTTAATTTGGGCAGAATTCCTCATGACCGACTTTTTCCAGCACAACACAGGCTACAAAAGTGAAATTTCTCACTGGATCATGTCACAAGCCGATATGGCAGTCGGGAAAATCCTGCATTATCTGCGCGAAGCGGATCAGCTTGACCAATGGAATATAGCCGTAATGAGCGATCACGGTCACAGTGCAATCGAAACCGCTCTGCACCCGCAGGTCATCATCCCCGGTGTGACAGTCCAATGCGAAGGCGGAAGTTTACTGGTCGCCCCCAAGGATGCATCTGAATTAGAAATGGTAACTGAAAAGTTAGCCGAATATGGGGTTGAGCCTTACCCGAACACATGCATTCCGACTGAAATGCAAGATCAAGTCTACGTGTTTGTCGCCCCACCCAAGATTAGCTTCGAAAATGACAATCCTGATGAAACCGAACCAACCGGTCACCCAAAGGCAACTTCGACTCATGGGTTGAAACCGGGGATGACTGGCGATGATCGCTTTGCCATATTTGCAGGACCAAATGTGCCGCAGGGTTGCATTCCCGCCGCAAATGCAGTTCAGGTCGCGCCGAGCTTTGCCAAAATTCTCGATTTGCCTTTAGATGGATTTATTGCTGTTCCCATCTTTTAGCTTATAGTGCTAGAACCGAAGTCACCTTAGGTAAAAAAAGTTGGGTGTCGCCAGATGCAGTGGAAAGGTTCGATTAGCTCATCAATGAGTTGATAGACGAACTCCGCCACTGCCCTGCCCTTCAAGACACTAGTGCTGAATAGATGTTGTCATTCATAACTGTAAATAAAAACAACTTGTGCTTCATAGGGTACAAGTTGTTTTTATGACACTATCCAAGCAAAGTTGAATAGACTATACAGCTTCGGGCATCGGCATCGGATAATTCACGCGGCGAAAATAGGTTTGTTCAGAGGTCACTACAACCAATGTAAAACCGGGATTTGGTTCATGATGCAATCCGTCAGCACTCAATCCGCCGGGGATCAATACTGGTTGCGAAATTGGCGATTGTACGCATGAATAATAAACACCATCGCGCATCATATCAACAACTTGGTGAATATGGCCGAAAAAGACAGCCTGTAAACGCGGTACAGCCGTCTTATAAACATCATGAACGTCGGCACCGTTAGTAACGCCGAAGAAATCCATCATATCACTACCCAAGAGCAATGGCGGATGATGGATAGCGGCCAACAACGGTTTTTCCGAATCAGCAGCAAGTTGCGTTCTCAGCCATTCAAGTTGTTCATCACTCAATCGTCCACCATGATCAACACCGTTGGCGGCACTATCTACACATACGATCCGCACACCATTGTGTTCAATAACATAATCTAGTGTGTCGGTTGCTGTTTCCACAGAAGGCATCAACCGGCGCAAACCTTCACGGTTGTCATGGTTGCCGCGCAGATAATAAACAGGCACACCGAAGCCATCCATCGTTGCCTTAATAGCATCATATTGGTCGGCATCAGCGGCATCAGTCATCACATCACCGGTATGTAATACAAAATCAATCGGGAATGGCAGTTCATTCACTGCATCAATCAATGCCTGATTTGCCACTTCAGCCGGAACAGATGCGCGATGAGCAGCACCGAGATCAATACCCTTCTCACTCAATTCTTTAAAAAACGCCGCAATGCGCGCTGACCCATATGCTGCTTGCTGATCCAGACGGATAGCGGGTTCAAAGTGCGTGTCACTGATATGGATAAAAGTTGCTAAAATCTCAGCCATTTCAATCTCCTATTGGGTTTGAACAAGACGTTCATATAAGCGGTCATGATCAGAAGACGAGAATCCAATTTGAGCAAGATATGCGTTAGTCCCGCCATATTGCTCATCAATATAATCATGCAAATCAGCCATTAGTTCGGGTTCACTGCCCAGCATCTTCTCGATATACGCCACCATTTCATGTTTAATATCTGCATTTCCCAAACGTTGTGGACGCAATTTCTTCATAGCTTGTGTCGTCAGCGTATAATCCTCAATAATGGTTTCACGGGGAACACCAATAGCTTCAAGTGTCAGCGCCATCACCACGCCGGTACGATCCTTCCCTGCTGTACAATGCACCAGCACCGCACCCTCAGGGGCATTGGCAATGGTTTGCAGCGCTTTCAGGAGTCCCGTCTGGCATTTATCAATCATGTGACGATAGATCACAGCCAAATCCGCAGAGCCATTGGACGCATCTGGCTGAACTTCAAATATGGGTATTGAGTGGTAGCCCACCTTATCAGATTGTGCGAATACATTGGGGGAAACTGTAAACTCACTTTCATGGCGTAAGTCAACAATGCTCCGCAGACCATAAGACATCAAGATTTCTTGGTCAGGCGGTGTAAGTTTGTGCAAGCTGTCTGCACGCAGCAAAGCCTTTGAACGGGTGACCGCACCGTCAGCCAGCGAGTAACCACCGGCATCGCGCACATTGAAAGCACCTTCGAGTACAATCCAGCGAGAATCATTGATTAGGTTTTGAGTCATTAGCGTAGTCCTGATTTAACAAAGGAGTCGATAACTTGTCGTTGAAGAATCAAATAGACGATGAAGATAGGCAGCGCGGTCAAAGTTGCAGCGGCCATCATTGGGCCCCACAAATTCCCTTCTTGGGTGAAAAATCCTTGTAAGCCCAGTTGAAGCACACCTGTTTCCATACGGTTGCTGACTAAAAGCGGCCAAAAGTAGTCGTTCCATGCGCTGATAAATTGGAGAATCGCCAACGAGGCGATAACAGCTCGCAAATTAGGAACGATTACGCGCCACAAAATCATCCAGCTCGTACCACCATCCACACGAGCCGCATCAATTAAATCACGCGGGAAGCCCTTAATTTGTTGGAACAACAGGAAAAGAGCAAATGTCGAAACCATTGATGGAACGATCAGGCCAAACAACGTGTTCAGCCATCCTAACTGCGAAACGAGCACATAATTCGGGATCATCGTCACTTGCAGCGGCACCAACCACGTAAAGGTAAATAACGTGAGTAAGACGCGCTTACCCATAAAATCCCACCGTGCAAAAGCGTAAGCCGCTAGTAATCCTGTCATAATCTGTGCAAAGGTACGTGCCATAGCCATCGCTGTCGTGTTCAAAAACAATCTCGAAAGCGGCAGTTGATTTAATGCGTAGTTATAGTGCTCCAGCGTTAGCGCACTTGGCACAAGCGACACTTTGAAGAAATCGCCTTGTGGACGCAGTGATGTAATGACCATCCAATACAAAGGAAACACCACCAGAAAACACAAACCAATGAGCATGACATGACCAATCACGTTTGATGCTGTGGGTTTATTGCGCACCCCGATCATGCCGGCCTCCTTTATGCGTCATAGAACGAAAAACGGTTTTGAAGCCACAAGAACACAATGGCAATCGCACCGAAACCAATGAACATCAATACGGCTGCTGCTGAACTTACCCCGATATTGAAAGACCTAAAGCCATAGTCATACAAAACAGTGTAGATATTGCTCGTGGTGACCCTCAAGCTGCTAATCCCGAGAACGTTTATATGAACGAACGTCCACTGTGACGAAAACAAAACCGTCAAAAGGGTAACAAACAAGATTGATGGAGACAGCAACGGCAGCATGATATAGCGCACGGTCTGCCAATAGCTTGCGCCATCAATAGCGGCTGCCTCAAGGTAACTGCGGTCAATACCCGCCAACGAAGAAGAGAATATCAGCGTACAAAAACCGATAAGTCCCCATCCTGTGATAAATGTGATGGTCGGGATCATCAAAATTGGATCGCCCATAAAATTAATAGGACGAACATGAAAAGCAGCTTGTAGTCCAGCGTTCACAACCCCTGTATATGGGTCAAGAATCCATCGCCATAGGACTGTGACAACCACGGGGGCAATAATCATCGGAGTGAAGATAATCGCCCGATAAACACTGCTGATTTTGCTACGAATGCCATGTGTAAAAATCGCGATGATAACCGGTAAGATCAGCGAAAACGGCAGCAGGCCGACTGTATAGCCGAGAGTGTTAACGAGTGCCCGTTGAATTTCAGGTAGGGATAACACTTGCTGATAATTCGCCCAACCGACGGGTGTTTTAGGAGATGTTGGTAGCAGATTCCATTGGCTGAAGCTCAATCCAATGATTTCAATCAGTGGACGATAGACCCAAATAAACACCAATACGAACGCAGGCAGCAGATATAAATAGGGCTGCACACGTTCCATGTTAACAATGAGTCTTTGACGTGAGATAGTCCGCGTGACAGCACGTTCATGCTTCGATACCAGTGGCAGTTCTTGCTCCATGAAAATTCACTTCCCTATACTTCTGCCTGACGAGAAGCGGATACCTTATTGGCAACCGTAAAGACCATCAAACCCCTCATCCTCAGTATGTTATGCCCACATGAGGATGAGGAATTACTGCTATATTGAGCTGAATACAGAAGAACGTTTCACTACTGAGGCATCAACGCCTGTGCGCGATCCTGTGCGTCTTTCAAGGTTGCCGGATCAGCACCACTGAAAATGACGGCAGTTTGTGATTCGGTAATGATTTGTTCAATTTGGCGATAGTTCTGACCGGGGAACGAAACCCAAGGGGTAAGCGCATCGAGCTGTTCGAGATTAGGGAGGTACAGCGGGTTTTCCTTAATCCACTCGCCCAGATACTGCGGATCGTTGACAATTGCGGGGCGCAAAGGCAGGTAACCAATCTTGCTGGTGATGATGGTATAGCCGCGTTCGCTGGTAATGAACTTGATAAAATCCCAAGCGGCGCGCTGCTTAATCGGGTCATTAGAGAGGATGTATAAAGCGCTGCCACTGTTGACCGGAACCGTAGGCTTGTCACCATACGCCGGCATCTTGCCCATATTCAATACCTGACCACTCTGAGCGAATGCATCTTGCGTGTATTTCAGAACAGCGGTCGTGTTCAACATCATACCCAGTTGACCACCGAGGAATGCTTGGAGAGTGTCGACACCAGCCGGAATATGAGCACCGCTCATGACCATTTGCTGCAAACGGGCCATAGCATCTTGGCCTTCTTGTTCACCAAACATCAGAGTTTTACGGTCATCGCTAAGCATCTGTCCGCCGTCGCTCATAACCAATGCCTCGGCAACCCAGCTCGGTGAATAAATCGAAACGCCGTTTTTGCCTGTCTTCTCGACAATTTGCAAAGCGATTTCTTCGACTTCATCCCATGTCGCCGGAACTGTAGCAGGATCAATACCAGCTTCCTCGAAGATAGTGGTGTTGATGTAAAGCACCGGGGTACTGAAGGTATAAGCCATCCCGTAAGTCTTATCATTTAGCTGTCCGAGAGCCAAACCACGGGGGTGGAAACCCTCAGTATGCTCAGCCCATTCCTGTACCGGAACAATATCTTCCATGGGTGTAGCATTAAAATTATTGACGATAAAGTCAAGGTCGTTGAAAATCAACTGTGCCACATCTGGGGGATTACCAGCAGCCAAATCGGCCTGCGTGCGAGACATTATCTCGGTGGAAGGAACACCAACACCGTCAATAGTGATATTTGGATGGAGTGATTCAAACTCGGAAATAAGCTGTTTTGTACCGTCAGCACCAATGCCTGCTGAAGCGAGATTGTAGCTGTAGAAAGTAATTGTAACATTTTGATCTGCGCTTAAGGGAGCCAAACCATCTTGGGCACCGACTGCGGACACGGTCAGCAAAAATACGCTCGCGGCAAGCGCCAGCACGCGCTTATACATCATTGAGTTCTCCTTTAGAAATTGATCAACAATGTAATAATAGGCGGGTGGTTTTAAATCTCGATACTCACAGATTAAGTCGGTAAATCAGCATCTTTAAGGTCTAGTGGCGATTCAAGAACAGCAATTTAATCTGTAAAACTTATCTGTTTAACAAAAGCAGAGGGGCATAGAGATGTGCAGAAAGAATTGAAAACTCCACGATTGTCTCAATCATGTGTTTAAATTTGCAAATAGTGTTCTTAGGTTTTCAGCTTAGCTATATTCCACGCCGTTCCAACACTAATATTGAGATGTCTTGCAATTGCTGGATAACTCCATCCTCTTGAGCGAAGTTCAATGACTTGTACTTGAAGTTCTTGTTTTGCAGGATCAACTGAGCGGGGTTGAGCTTTGTATTTTGCCCTATTGAAGACAAAAACAAGTTTGAAATATCTAGGATAGGTACGGCGACCCGTTCGCAACAATTATATTGTACTGTATTTGAAAGTATAGTAAATATATTTCTTACGTTAACGGCGATCCAACTCCTTTTGTAAGTTTGACAACAAGACGTTGCAAATGTTTTGAAATGATAGAAACAGCAGTTTATTTTTACTCCGCATTATTAGAGTAATTCTATATTTATCTTTGTCAGGTGAACTATAACACCTATCTCAGAATCGCCTTTCAGCTTCAAAACACAGAATGGTCATGGAAATCATCAGCACTTGGATGACTTTGTACTCGGAACCTCTGTAGATAACATTCAGGATAATAAAAGTACGTTAAAAGCAGCGGCATGATTACTTATACACGCCTCAAAGCACACGGAAATGTATTTGTGAAAATGACAGGTTTGCGTCCACGCGAATTTGACGCGCTGTTGGATGCGGTCTTGCCGCGTTTTGCTGACGCAGAAACCCGACGGTTGAAACGAACCGAACATCAGCGCGCCATCGGTGGGGGTGACAAAGCGGATTTGTCGGTACGCGATCAAATTTTGCTGACCGTCATCTGGTTGCGGATGTATCCCACCCATGATGTGCTCGGCTTTCTGTTTGACGTGAGCCAACCGACGGTCGGACGCTACATTCGGCATGTGCTGCCGGTGCTGGAACGCGCCGGACAAGCCAGTATACGCCTGCCCGATCCGGGACGCAAACGTCGCCGCAAACTGCCGGATTTGGTCAAAGATATTCCAGAATTGGCGGTGGTGGTCGACACTTTTGAACAAGCCGTCCAACGTCCCAAACAGGCAGCCGAGCGTGCGGCTTGGTACAGTGGCAAAAAGCGCGCGCATACGGTCAAAACGCAAGTCGTGGTTGACGAAAACACTGGCTGGTTGGTCGATGTGAGCGACAGTGTCGAAGGGCGCAGTGCTGACATCACCCTTTTGCGCCAATTGGGCTTGTTGTCTCGCTTGCCACCCGACATGGCTTGCATAGGCGATACCGCTTACCAAGGCATTGCCAAGCTCCATCATTTGGGTTTTAGTCCCTGCAAGCGTTTGGGCAAAAATGCCCCGCTGCTTTCTGAAGAACAAATTGCTTACAATCATGCCTTTGCCTGTCGTCGCATCATTGTTGAAAATACCATTAACCGCCTACGTTCTTTTCAGTCCTTAACCCAACGCGACCGTCAACATCGTTCCACGCGCAACCATCATGCCCGTACCTGTGCCGTCGCTGGTTTGGTCAATTGCCAACTCCATCACCGGCTCGCCCTATGACTTTTCCAACACCCTCCCTTCACTTCCCAACTGCTCTTATCCTGAATGTTATTCTGTGAGACTGATTCAAGAGCGGCAATTTATCATTCTGTATGCCTTTGAACGCTCAACTGCAATCTAGGATAGGGGCGAAGTGTGAAACCAGCTTCCATAAACACAAAAGCATACATATTAAGCTATTTGCTTTTGTTGCGACTGACATGCAATATGTAACCAATAAGTTTGTTGCTTCGAACAGTTTTGTCCTGCCTAATTGAGACTCTGACATCTCCTCGACAAAGTCACATTAGAACGCTGTAATCCATTCACACAATTCTTTCCTGAAATATAGAGGTTGCAAACTGATTTTATAGGTCTATCTATGTGTTAAAATGGCGAGATGTGATTTTCATCCATCGTAAAATGACTTCCTACAGATTTTCAGTTTGGCATCATCAGTTATTTCGACTTAAGTTATGTTGTTTGAGCCGTCTTGACCTTAAAAATGATCTGAAATGACTTCCTACAATTGACTACATATCTCTAATGTGACTTTGTCGAAATCTCTTGTTTACAGAAAATTCGTGTGTTCTTATGGAAATATTTGTGAAAAATGTTATACCTTTAGCACTGTATTTGGTACTCTCTCATTCATCTGTTAGATCATTCTCCATGCGGTGGCGGTGATTATTAGAATAGAGCAAGTAATTTTTGATGGATTACAATTTAGTTGCGACACTCCAAAAAAATGACCCTGCAATTCTAGCCCTGCGCAAGGACTGGTTGCCGCTGGCAATTAGCTTCCTGCACTACGTGTTCAAACGCAAACATGAAGTTCAGATATCACGCGACGTTTTCCGTGAACAACTCGATGCCTATCTTGAAAACATCAATACGATGCTCCCCAATAATGAGCAGTATCGCCATGATGCTAATTACTATGTTGAACGCTGGAGTCGAGAAGATGATCTGATTCGTGTGCGGAACCGCGACGATGGCTATGTGGTTTTGCTTTCACCTCACGCGGAGCGGCTCATCGGCTGGTTTGAGGACATGCAGGATCGCGGCATGATTGGTACGGAGTCTCGGCTACGAACAATCTTGTCCCTTTTGGACGAGGTTGTTACCCGCAGTACCGAAGATGTTGAGGCTCGTTTGCGCCAACTCTATGACCGCCGTGATGAAATCGAAGCTGAAATTCGCCGTATTCAGGAGACGCAGCAGGTTGAAGGCTTCACTGAGGTACAAATCCGTGAACGTCTTGAGCAAATTAGCAGCATGGCTAGTCAACTTCTACGTGATTTTAGCCGTGTCGAAGAACGCTTTCGTGAGATGGCACGCGGCATCCAACAGGCACAGTTGAACCCCGATATGCGGCGTGGTGAAATCCTCGGTACGGCATTAGATGCCGACGAACAACTTCAAGTCAGCGATGAAGGGCAGAGCTTTCGTGCCTTTTATGAATTACTGACTCAGCCGGAACAGCGCGAAAAATTCGACTCGCTGGTTGAAGCCGTGTTTCAAATGCCACGTTTGTCTCCGTTGGTTGGTGAAAATATTGTTTTGCAGCGCTTGACATCCCATTTGTTGGATTCTGGAGAACGTGTCAACCAATCGAACCAACGGCTTGCTGAACATCTGCGGCGGGTTGTCGATACTCGTAATATAACCGAAAGCCGACGTGTGCAAGGGCTTTCTCGCGAGATTAAACACGTTATCAGTCAACTCGGTGCTGATCTTGTGCCGCTGATGAGTCTGTACCATACCTTCTATACCATTGAAGGTGAACCCGAGGTCGAACTGCCGCTGGAACGTCCGTTATTTGATCCCCCTGAACCGTTTATCGCAAGCGAACGTCCACGCCCTGCATCCATGGTCATCGACGATGATGCGCTTATCACGCTATATGACACCTTTTTTATTGATGAAACCCTACTGCACGAGAACATCGAGCGCCAGTTAATGAGCCGGTTGGAAATCACGTTGGCGGAACTGATCACCAGTTATCCGATAGAACAGGGAATGGCAGAACTGGTCGCTTATTTTCTGATCGCAGTAGACGAGCCGCAGCACACAGTTGACCGCACTATACAGGACACGATTTTGATCCAAACCCGTGATGGTGATGAGCGCAATATTATCCTGCCGCGCGTGATTTTTCGCCGTACTGCTAAGTTAACTGAGACTAACCATGCCTGAATCGCTACCGCAATTTGAACCTTATGCCGCTGCTGTACGAAAATTGCTGAAGGGCGTTATCTATCATGACGATTCAGTATGGATGCAAATTCGCGACTATGAACTGCCTATTCGCGAGTACCTAAGCAAAATTGGGTTAGCCTTATATCTCGATGAAATTGGCAATTTTGCCTATCTCCACGATATGAGCCGCGATGATGACAACCAGAGTACGCTGCCTGCCCTGACCACCCGCCGCAATTTGTCTTTCCACGATACGCTGCTATTAGTGCTGCTGCGGGAGCGCTTGGACGAGCACGAAATGCGCGACCTAGATGGTTCGAAATTGATCTTGAGCCTAGATGAACTCAAAGAGATGATCGTTGTTTTTATGGTTGATCACCCCGACGCACAGAAGAGCGAACAGAATACCGAGTCCAGTATCCGGCGATTGGTGCGCTACGGATTTCTAACAGAGCGGCGCGATGGGCGTTTTGAAGTGCGCCCCTTGCTGCGTGCTAAGATCGGCGCGGATGAACTTGAGGACATCAAATCCCGGCTGATTGGCTTTTTACGACGTAACAATGACACGGGAGATGACAGTGGCGAACCTGTTTAATGAGCAGATTGGCTTCCGCCTCGCGCGGTTGGAAATTTATAACTGGGGCACATTTGACAGCGAAATCTGGATGATGACACCCGAAGGCCAGACGGCAGTGTTAACTGGCGCGAACGGATCGGGCAAATCGACGGTGGTTGATGCATTGCTGTCACTCTTGGTAGAGCCACGCCAGCGTAATTATAATCTTGCTTCTGGCGCGGGCAGCAGCCGCGAACGTTCCGAGCGTACGTATGTGCGCGGTCAGTACAGCCGTTCACGCGGAGACAGTGCGGTTGAATCCAAGGCCAATACACTACGTGATTCGCAATCCCACAGTGTATTGCTCGGCGTATTTGAGGACGCTTCGAAAAATCGGGTTGTGACTCTGGCTCAGATTTTGTGGATTAGCAATATCGACCGGGTGGACAAGCGTTATTATGTCGCGCCATGCGAACTGACCATCGAAAAGCACTTTCCCCAACGACATGTCACTGCACGCGACTTGCCTAAGGACTTGGAGTATTTTGGCAGTTCCTTTAGTGAGTATATTGTGGCTGCTCGGAAAGCCCTAGGCTTGGCTGGCAAGCTAAAAGCCCTCGACCTGTTTAATGAGACTGTCGCCGTCAAGGATATTGCCAGCCTGAACACTTTTGTGCGCGATCATATGCTGGACAAAGGCGACCCCGAAGCAAAGGTCGATGCTCTGCGCACCCAATACCGCGAATTGAACGAAGCCCATGCTGCGATCCAACGCGCCAGCAAGCAAATTCAAATCCTCGCCCCACTCGTCAAAGCCGGGGGCGAATATCGCCGCTACGAAGAGCAGATGAACCGCTACGATGCCGCGAAAACGCTGGTTCCTTTTTATGTGGCTGATCAGGCGCGCAATCTCCTGAATGAAACGATGCGTAAAGCACAAAGCCAGCACGAGGCGGAAACGAGCCGTTTAGCAGTGGTCGATAGCGAACTATCAAACCTGCGTGACGACCTGGAACGAGTCAGAATTTCTATCGCTCAGGATAATGTCGGTCAGGAAAAGCGCGAAATTGAAGGGCGCATTAATCCCCTTAAGCGTGAAATCGAAGCACTGAAACGAGCAGCGGATCGCTACGATGAAAATGCTCGTCTCCTCGGATTTCCAGCTTATCAGCATGAGGATGATTTCTCTCATAATCGTGAAAACGCTGAACAGAATCATGTGATAATCGAATCAAAAACTCGTGAACTTGATCAGAAACGCCTAGATATGCAAACTGATCTACGGGAACTCGTTGCCAGAGGTGGAGATCTTGATAAGGAAATACAGTTCCTAAAAGCAAATCCAAGCAATATACCGGCCAATGTTGCGCGTATCCGTCAAGAAATAATTAACGCACTGAATATTGCGCCTGAAGCCCTTCAATTCGTTGGTGAACTTCTCAAAGTGCGTGAAGAGGCTACGGAATGGGAAGGTGTGCTTGAACGTTTACTAAATAGTTTTGCTCAGGAGCTAATTATTGCTGAGGATTTTTATCATCAAGTTAGCCGCTATGTAAATGATAAAAACCTCCATGGTCGTCTCGTCTACCGACGTGTTGATCCGAAGTTAAGATTTGGCCGGCTTCCAGAACGTTCGGAACAGCGCGTCGCAGGTGAATTAGCCTATGACAAATTGCAGATTGTCGAAAATACCCCTTACCATGATTGGCTTGCTGTAGCCCTTATGAAGCAATTTGCTCATGTCTGCACAAATAACATGGATGATTTTCGGCAGGCCGAAAAAGCGATTACACCACAGGGACAAATTAAGCATAATACGTCTCGCCACGAGAAAGATGATCGCCGTGATTTACATGATCGTCGCAATTATGTCCTGGGATGGGACAACCGCGAGAAACTGGGCCAACTTGAGCGAGAATTGGATGATTTGCATCGCCAGTTGACCACATTGCAAGAAGAAATTGCAAGGGGTCAAGAGGAATTGGAGCGTGGGCAGCGCAATATGCGTGCCCTTGAAAACTTGCTATCAGTTGAACTGTTCAAAGATATCGATTGGCGCACACCGCAATCCGAACATGACCGACTTCAACGCAGGTTGGCTGAACTCAACCAACAGTCGCAGCAGCTTCAGCAGCTTGAACAGCAGCGCGATGCTTTACAGCGGCAGATCAAGGAAGCTGAAAGCCGCCGTGACAAAATTACCGGTGAATTGCGCAGCTTGACAGATCGCATTGATGGCTATCGCAATCGGTTGCATCAAGCGGAACGGCAGCTTGCGGGGATTACACGGGAAACCGAAGCATTATGGGAACGAGTACAAGATGTTCTAGTGGAAGTTGACAAGTCTGCGCTGACCATAGAATCCCTAAATAACCGCACCAACGAACTTGAAATATCAATTCAACGTAGCATTACGACTTTTAAGGGTTATCAAACCCGCTCTGAGGCCGATATTCTGAATGCCATGAACACCTTCCGCCGCGAATATCCTGACGAGGGCGCATCACTTACAGCAGATATGGTGGCACTCGTAACCTTTGAGCAGATCCATAATCGGTTGGAAAATGACGATTTGCCCAGCTATGAAGACCGCTTCAAACAAATGCTGGATCGAACAGTGACGCGCGGGATTCAGGTATTTTCGAGCTTTCTATATGAGCAGGAACGCGAAATTGACCACAGCATCGGCGAACTGAATGGTTCGCTGGCACAGGTGGATTATGGCGGCGGCTCGATTATTCGCCTGATCGCCGAACCTGCGCCTGATCCCGAAATTCAG
>JAPUDW010000071.1 GCA_027492915.1 Bacteroidota bacterium
TGACTCTCGCCTATATTATCGTCATGCTGCCGTGGTTTATGCGTAACCAGAGTGTGATCGGCGCACCCATGCCGTTAGGTGGAACGCAGACGATCTGGTTCACGAGTTACGATGACTTGTTTAATTATCCACCGGATGCAAGTCCAGCGACTTTATTCGCTAACGGGATTGGTGATTTTGTCGCATCTCGCTGGTTAGCGCTGACGAATAATTTAGGCACGCTGGTGGCGGTCGAGGGTTTAGTGGTGATGACCCCGCTGATGTTGGTTGGCTTTTGGCGGCGGCGGCGCGAAGGCTTTTTTCAACCGTTCTGGGTTTATACGGTCGGGCTGCACCTAGCGATGACCTTTGCGTTTCCATTTCCGGGGTATCGTGGTGGCTTGCTGCATTCGGCAGCGGCCTTGATCCCTTTTTGGGCGGCGTTAGGCGTGGTCGGGTTGGATGATGTGGTTGATTGGATCGCACGGCGACGGCGGCGTTGGAATGCAAGTGCGGCCAAGTGGGTGTTTTCGGTCGGGTTGGTGGGTATCGCTATTCTTCTGAGTGTGATGATTGGTGGCGGCAACATCGTGCCACCACCCAATTCCACACCCCTTCATACCGCGCTGCAAGCGGCGCTGCCTGCGGATGCGCGGGTTATGATTAATGATCCGGCTCAACTTTATTATTTCACAGGGTTGGGTGGTGTGGTGCTGCCGAACGAATCGCCTGATATGATTGTCGAAATAGCGCGGAAGTATGGGGTAAAGTATCTGGTTATAGAAGGCATTGAAGCCGATGGCCGCAGTTCTATCGCACTAACCGAAACGCTCCAGCCATTGTTGGAAACGCCCCCGGATTTCCTGATTCCCCAACCTTTTAATGTTCCGAATGCGAGACTTTATGAGATTCGTTACTAAGTGGTTTCAGCGTAGTGATTTTATCCTGCTGGCAGTGGCGCTGCTTGCCGTTATTTTTTATGTGGTGACGGCGAGTGGCGGATTTCCGTTAGATGACAGTTGGATACATCAGGTGTATGGGCGCAACTTAGCCGAAACGGGGATGTGGGCATTTGTGCCGGGTGTGCCGAGTGCGGCTTCGACATCTCCATTATATACAGTGCTTTTAGCCACGGGTTATAAACTGGGTATCCCATTTAAGTTGTGGACGTATGCGCTCGGCATCATTTCCATATGGGTCGCGGGGATGCTGTCGGGGCGGATGGCTGAACGGCTGCTGCCGAAACAAAAGAATGTCAGCCTTGTGGGGGGGATTTCCATCATTTTGGCGTGGCATCTGGTTTGGGCGGCGGCCTCTGGTATGGAAACCATGCTGTTTAGCATGTGGACACTCCTGCTAATCGTGGTTGGATGGCGCGAACTGGATGACCGCTCAGAAAAAACCACACATATTTTGGCGCGAGGTGGTGTTTTTGGATTGTTGACCGCATTGGCGACCATTACGCGGCCTGAAGGTGTGGTGCTGGCAGGTTTAATGGGATCTGCTCTACTTGTGGCACGCCCTCAAAAATCATGGCGGCTATTCATCCTTTGGGGTGTGGGGGCAGCGATCACGTTTTTGATCGCTATTAGTCCTTATTTCGCGCTTAACCTGAGTTTAACCGGCGGTTTGCTGCCGGACACCGCAGCGGCAAAGTTGGCTGAAAATGCGCCGCTGCTCCTTGACAGCTTCCCCACGCGCTTCTTGAAAATGGTCGAGCCGTTAGTGGCCGGTGCGCAAATATTCTTTTTCCCCGGCGTGGTGTTTTTCCTCTGGGTGCAATTCAAAGGTTTGCGTGAAAACCGTCGTGTATTGTTGTTAATCGTGCCGGTGTTGTGGAGTGTGGCGCTGATTGCCCTGTACGCGGCGCGGCTGCCCGCTTATTATCAACATGGGCGGTATGTTATCCCCGCGCTTCCTGCCTTCATTGCCGTTGGCGTGGTCGGGACATGGCAGCTTGTTAACGCGGGGCGGCGTAGTGTTGGTGGGCGGGTACTGAGCCGTTCGCTGGCGCTGTCGGCGCTGCTGGGGGTGTTGGTCTTTTTTGTACAGGGCGCATCGGTTTACGGGCGTGATGTTCGCATTATCGACGAGGAAATGGTTGCCTCTGCTAACTGGATTAAAGAGAATATACCGCTTGACCAAATGCTGGCAATACACGATATTGGGGCTGTCGGGTATTTTGCACCGCGCCCAATGTTGGATCTGGCAGGATTGGTCAGCCCTGAGATTATTCCCTTCATACTCGATGAAGAACCCCTGTGGCAGTGGTTGCAGCAGCATGATGCCAAATACTTGATGGCTTTCCCCGATCAAGTGCCGGGGGATGACATCAGTGATTCGCGTTTGTGTCCGGTGTTTACGACCGGCGGAACGGCATCAATTGCAGCCGGCGGCCCTAATATGGCCGTATACCGATTGGCGTGGGATGGCAACTGCCCTTAGTATTAAGGTTTGGCCTGTTGCACTATAAGTTGTGAAAATTGTAAAATAACCATATGGACGATTTATTCAAAAAACTCAATGTGATTGTCAAAGCGACGCTTAACGACGTGCTGACGGGTGACAGCCGCCGTTCCAAGCTGCCGGGGGATGATCCTGCCAAGCCGGTTTCTACGAGTGACGCTGAAGCACAAGTGGTGCAGTTACGCAAGCGAATTGAAGAAACACTGGCGTTTGAGGATGAACTTCAACGCCAAATCGCTACGTTAGAAGCTGAAGCTGAAAACTGGAATGAGCAGGCTGACACGGCAGTTAGTAATGGTGAGGACTTGACTGCGCGTCGTGCCGTAGAACAGATGCAACGTGTTCAAGAACGTTTGAACATTGCTCGTTCAGATCTTGTGGAACATGAACGTGTAACCCAAGAATTGATCTTCCATGTGAACACATTGGATGCGGCTGTAGCTACCGCAAAGCAAAATACAGCCGAACAGCAGCCATCCCCAACGACACTTGATGCGAAGCTGGGCGTGGTTTTACACGATATGCGTAATAAGGTTGCCGAACTGCGCGACCAATTATCTGCCCGTTCAGAAGTCGCGGCTGATCTACCGGAAACTGAAGCAGCGCCGGAAGCCAAGACTGTTGACGATGATTTAGCCAAACGCCGTCAACGTCTAGCAAAACCGGAATGAGTGCCAACTAAAACATGACTCAGATGACTAAAAAAATCCTGATCGTAGCTAATGATTACGCTTTAATTCGTACTATTCGGGAGTTACTGACTCATCCGAACCTTAGCTTACAGATCGGGTACAGCCATATTGACGGGTTATATGCGCTGGAAAACGGTGAGTTTGATGCGGTAATCGTCGATGGCACGTTGGCGAATCATCGTGATGGACATCTAACACTAGCAAGTTTGGCGCAGATGAATCAAGCGATACCGATTATCGGGTTGGCGGCTGAACCTGCCGCAATGCGCGATTTAGGGTTGCCCGCAAATGTTTCGTTGATAACACCCACCGAAGTCGGTATTCAGCAGTCGGCACTGATGGCAGTTGGCCTTGAAATGGTGACGAAGGTTGCGCCCCCACTACCTGCCAAAAAAATCACTAAGCCTTTATCAAACGGCGCAGTCATTACCTCAAGCCCGCTGTCCGTAACAGCGGAACTGCCAGATGTGACAGGTAATTCGGCGGATAAACTGCAAACCCTGTTTGCCCTCAGTAAATCCTTAACCGAGGTGTTGGATTTAAGTGAAGTATTGAACCGCGTGGTGGAAGCTGCCCGGCGATTAACGAACGCTGAAGAAGGCATGATCCTGCTGCCCGGTGATGAAAGTGGACAGCTTTACCTGCGGGCGAAAGTGGGTATCGATGTCGAGGTGGCACGAAACTTCCGCGTTAAAACGGAGGATAGTTTAGCAGGGCGTGTGTTTGGCAGCGGGCAGCCTGTATTGATTGGCGATCAAGGACCGCAAAAGGTAAAGACTGAATACCTTGTTAATGCGCTGCTCTATGTGCCGATTAATTATGAAGGCAAGTGTATTGGTGTGCTGGGTGTCAATAACAAAAACACTGAAGGGGTGTTTGACCCTCGCCATCAAGATTTGTTGATGAACTTGGCCGCATTTGCGGCGATTGCGATTGAAAACGCACGCATTCATGAGGAAGCATTGGAGCGAACGCGCGAATTGCAAACGCTGGTTGAGGCTAGCCAAGTGCTGAACTCGTCACTCTCTCTAGACAAAACACTGCCGAATATCTGCGAACAACTACTGCGTGTGGTGAACGTCAACTACGCTGCAATCCACGAATGGGATCGAACAACCAATCAACTGAAAATGGTTGCCCGCTGCTATCGTACCCTGTGGCATTCGGGGCAAGGGCCAATTATCGACCTCAAAAGCCGCCTTGTAGTACAGTATGCACTCGATAAGAGCGCCTCGCCCGTTATTACAAGGCGTGATGCGTCCACACCGGATGGCGAAATCGAATTCTTGACGCAATCAGGAGTCGATACCATTCAGGTGGTACCGATCATCGGTGGTGATCAGGTCTTGGGTATCATTCAATTTTCATTTGTTCGCCCGCCGTTCGATATGCCGACTGCTGAAACGATTCACCGTGTTCAGTTAATGACGCTCGAAGTGTTGGCTATGCTTTCGAGCCAGAGTAATTTGTCTCGACCGCAGGGTATGTTTCGGGTGCTGGAAAACGCCAACCAATTAACCGGTGCTGATTGGTGTGAGGTTGCGTTGCTGACACCTGACCGCCAGTCATTGGTAACACAGGTGGCAGTGGGCATGGGTGTGTGGTCAGAAGGCAGTCACCCGTATGTTGACTTGTTCAAACATACGGATTTGGCAGAAGCCATTGAGACTCAGCCCGTGCTGTCGAAGCTTTCCGATAGTAAACAAGTCACGGGTGGAATACGCCACCTGTTTGATGCAACACACTGCCGGTCAGTTATCGCTATTCCATTTTTACGGCGCGGGCGGACACAAGGCTTAGTCGTTTTCGCTGATTCGCGTCGCAGTCGCACAATTATCGAGCGTGACATTGATATGGGACGGGCAGTTGCGGCACAGGCAGCCACCGCCTTGTCGAATGCACATTTGCTGCACGATCTGGAACGCAGCTTTACCGAACTGAAGGACACACAGGATCGCTTAGTGCAGACTGCACGCTTGTCGGCGATGGGCGAATTAGCAGCGGCGGTTGCGCATCAGATCAATAATCCGCTGACGACTATTATGGTCGATTCGGAAATGATGTTACTCGATGAAAGCCCCGATTCGCAGAATTACAAATCACTTCAGGCTATCCACCGCGCGGGTAAACGGGCATCAGGGGTAGCGCGCAGGTTACTGGCGATTTCACGACCGGATGATCCAGAAGCACCACCTGAACGGATTGACGTGGTTGAAACTATTCAGGGTGTTCTTTCATTAGTGAAGGCTCATATCGAGCGCGACCATATCACCATTGAAGATGATCTGCCCGACGAACCGCTGCCAACCGTGTGGGCGGTACAGGGGCAGCTTGATGATATTTGGCTCAACTTGCTCTTAAATGCACATGATGCCTTGATGGGTACAGATGGTGCTAAGCTAGGGATTTCAGCTTCGTATACTCCGAATGCAGATTATCTTGAGGTTCACGTTTGGGATAATGGGCCGGGCATACCGGAGAAAATTATAGAAAGTGTTTTCAAACCGTTCTTTACGACGAAGCCGGTGGGTGAGGGGACAGGCTTGGGATTACATATTTGTAAGCAAACCGCAGAGCGGGCAGGTGGTAGCATTACAGTAGATAGTAAGCCCGGTCAAGGAGCGCGTTTTTTGGTTTTGCTCCCGGTTAAACGAGGAGGATTAGACGAATGACTCATATTATGGCGGTGGATGATGATCCAGAAGTTCTCGATACTTTAGGGCGCGTGTTGCAACGCGAATCCTATGATGTTTCATTAGCGAAGTCGGCGGCTGAAGCGTTGGAATTACTCGAACAGCGTGCCCCGTCTGCATTGATTTTGGACATTATGATGCCTGGTATGGATGGCATTACGCTGTGCCGGCAGTTGCGGCGTGATCCGCGGTTTAGTGCGCTGCCGATCTTGTTTTTGACGGCCAAAGGCAGCACCGAAGATGTCGTGGACGGATTAGATGCCGGTGCCGATGATTATGTCGTGAAGCCGTTTGAACTGGCTGAACTACGTGCTCGTATTCACGCGCTTTTGCGTCGTAGTGTGCGTGATGGTGGGTCGGGTGCAGTGCTGCAAGTGAATGATCTGCGGCTGGACTCGGATACGTATCAGGTGACAATTAAAGGAAACCGTATTCAACTCACTTCCACCGAGCATCGTTTGTTACGTTATTTGATGGAAAACCCGAATCGTGCGCTTTCCCCCAGCCATTTGTTGCAAATTGTCTGGGAATACCCACCGAATACGGGAGATCCAGACCTTGTTCGGGCGCATGTACGCAACTTGCGGTCGAAGATTGAAAAGAATTCTGATCGCCGTTATATCCGTACTATACATGGCGTCGGCTATATGATTTCGATTTGATGTAAAACTCATTCATGAAATAGAAGAGGCGTTTATCACAAGCGCCTTTTTTATTTATTAGGCGCTTACATCTTTCGCACAGCCTTAAACAAATTCACAAAAGTTTCAGAGATGGACACGGCTTTTTGACCATTTAGAGGTCTATACTAAAACTAAGAAATTCGTATAACTCTAACGGGTAGTCAAATGTATAAAATCTTGGTCATTGATACTGACTTTGAAACCGTGAATATGATCGAACACTTCCTTCGTCGTGAAGGGTACAAAGTCTTATCGGCGTTTAATGTTCGGGATGCTCTGATTCATCTTGAGAAGAACACACCGGATTTGTGCATTATTGATACGGCTGTGGTTGGTTTTGACGGGTTGGCACTGTGCCGCAAAATTCGCTCATCTAATCGGACTGCAAACTTACCCGTGCTGTTAACGGGTTCAAACGATCATTTCTCGGCCACCAGTGCTTTAGAAGCAGGTGGTGATGATTTCATCGCTAAACCCTTTGCCCTACGGGAGTTAGCCGCCCGTGTTCGCGCTCATTTACGCCGCGTGTCTGGTAACTTGAACGAAGCAATGCCGATGTTGCGCATTATGCCAGAGACCCAGACCGTTTACATCAATGAACGTGAAGTATCGTTGACACAAGTCGAGTTTGAACTCATCGCGTTTTTGTGCCGTAAACCGAATCAACTTCACCGCACCGAAGATTTGCTGGCTGGTGTTTGGCAGTACCCGCGTGGGGCAGGTGATGCCGCGCTTGTTCGTAACCATGTGCGTAATTTGCGCCGCAAAATTGAGGACGACCCCGAACGTCCGGCGATTATCCAGTCGCGACATGGACGTGGTTATGCGGTACGCGCGAGTATACGAGTTGAAGGGCCAATGGCCGTTTCATCTTAATGCTTCTCGATATTTGTACAGAAGAACGCAGGGCGAGGTCATATCCTCGCCCTGTTTGTTTACAAAACCCTATCAACTTCTTATCACTCCCCGCGTTCTTGCAGAGAAACCTTGTGGTATGATAATTTTGTTGTGATTTATCAAGTGTTTATTTATCTGGTTTCTGAGGACGTCCTATGCATAGCGTTCCAAGGAAGATTTTCCAAATTCTGGACGGAACCCCGGCAGTGTATGGTCAACATACACGCGGGCAAAGTGTTGTCGAGTTAGCGCTCGTGACACCTCTGCTTATCATCATGCTGATGGGCTTAGCCGAAATCGGGTGGTTTGCGAATAATTACCTGATATTGCTTGAGACAACCCGTGTTGGCGCACGCTATGGCGCAGTGCAAACGGGAGATACATCGCCAATGGTATGGCCCAATCAGGCCAGCTTGATCCCACCATTGCAACCGGATGCGGCAACTGCTACAAATGCGCAAAAGTTCCGCGTTTGTGCAAACATCGGTGCGCTCCCCGAAACACGGCGTTTTTATAACACACTGGTTTGCCGCATGTTTGATGCTATGGCTCCATTATCATACAATGGCGGGAATTCATTACTGTCTTACCCTTTGAATGAGGGAAATGGCGTCGATGACATTGTGGTTTCAGCTTTTGGTTTGCAAACCATTAATCTATCAGATCCCGATATTCTCCCTGCAATGCGAAGCACAATTGCTAAGAATATGAATCTACCCGCTGCTTCGCAAACCGGACAACAAGTGCTGGTTGTCAGTCGGTATCCCACAAATGCGAATGAATGCACCTATGATACGGCTTCCGACAAAGATACCCGCGATCCTTTTAATTACATCAGTTATACCGGCGCAGGCAACACTGATGGTAGCCGTAATTACATCTTGCCGAGTGGTTTAGCGAATGACCCGACTAACTTCCTGTACTACGAATATGTTGGAGACGACTCTGGGCCTGAGCGTCAGCGCGGGTTTGTGTTTAGTGGTCAACATATTATTATTTCAACTCGAAGCCTGCCGCCTGCCCAACAATGTTATGGCTCCGAATGGACAATAGACCGTGTAGAGAGGCTGGTGAATGTGCAGGGGTTCACCTTTGTGAACTCAGATAATGATGTCAATAGAGCGCAGCGTACTGGACTACCCAGTCAGGGCATTGTGCTCGTCGAGATGTTCTGGCAGCACAGTTTACTACTCCGTAATCCGGTGTTTAACCCGGTATTTACCATGTTGAATGACCCCAGTAACCCCAATGGGGGAGGAACGGTCATTTCCGTTTGGGCGGCATTCCCGCTGCCAACCGTTGAACCGCGCCTTAAATACGCGGTCGAGAATTAGGAGAGAAGGAGACACAATGAGACAATCTCTCTTATCCCGCATGGCGAAGCGCGCTTTCCGGCAGGGACAAGTTGGTCAGACGATTGTGATTATGGCTTTTGGCTTCATTGTCTTGCTGGCTTTTGTCGGCATCGTTACCGACGTTTCTCTGATGTTTGTACGCTATACCACTTTACGCCGTGCAGTCGATGCGGCGGCGGTGGCGGCGGCAGGTCAGGTGCGTCGTGCCGTACCTACGGCAGATGAGCTGACACGGGCGGGTAATAACAAGGAATTGGCAGCGGGTTTTGCGTTTGCACGCAATATTACAAACATCAATCTTGCAGCTCGCCAATTCATCGAGTTTTATGGCCTAAGCCCATCAAATGTCGTGGTCGATAGCTGCGATACGATAAACCCTGCGGATAATGCGGCACTTGCTACCGTTTTGCAATGTGGCGATACTTATCAACCCCGTAAGCTGGTACAGGTGACTGCGCAATTACCCTCACCAACGGTTTTCCTCCGCTTAATTGGTTGGGGAACGGTAACACTTGAAGCCAGTGCGATTTCTGAAACGGCCGTTTTGGATGTTGTGTTGATCTTTGATGCCGCTGAGTCGATGCTGAAACAGACGACCTACAATGAGTGGAAGAAGGTGCCGCTTACCGACGGTGTTACGGGTTCTGTGATCTACAACGCGGACGGTATTACGCCCGCGAATTATCAAGATCAAAGCATTCGTTACCTCCCTGTGAGAGTGAATCGCGCTCCAAATTGGAAAGGGAATTCCGCACTTTATGACCTGTGGCCTGCTGCTGGCGGCGATTACGTAAAAGCATGGCGTCAGCTTTTGAATATGACCCAGCAGCAGATCTACGCAGATACTACAAACTTCCCTGAGGTTCCTTTTACATGGAACGGCACCACCGCGACCTACGTGCCAAATCCGGCAACGCCGCCGCGTAAAGACTGTCGCGTGCGCTTTTTCCCTTATGCGGATACGGCCGGGGATCGCGCGATGACTTGGCTGACGACGGAATCGGTAACTGTTCCTCAAGATTTGCAAAATTCGTATACGGCGTTGCTCCGGACAACATCGAGTACGGGAGTACCTGTCTTGCCATCAGGCCCCACCCCCCCCGCTCAATCCTATGATGTTCGGTTTGATGGCTTTATGCCAGCCTATGATTTCTATGGCTGCTGCAATGACCCCAACGGCGACTTTAAGTTTGATGATTTGATTTGCCAGCCGTTCCAAAAAGTTCGGCAGGCGACCGAGCGATTCCTTCAGCGTGTGGACTTTGTACGCGGTGATCGTGTGGCTTTGGTCACCTTTGACCAAAGAGCTTACTTAATTGACCCGGATGGACCCACTGGGCCTCAACTGCCCATGATTACATCCGAGGAAAATGCAGTAGCGGCGTTAAGGAGAATCGTCGGTGTTCGCGCCGAGCCTACTTACTACGCTGATACGAACAACGATGGGACGTGGGATGCCTTTGTAAAAAACGGAGCCGCCTATACTGGATCATCAACGGGCGGGACACCTGTGACTTATACCCAAACCTTTAATTTTAACACCAATTCTTGGCAAGATGCGGTTGTAGCACCGACGAATGCAGGTTTGAATAACACTACACTCGGCAAACTAAACTACTATGGTGTGCGATACGATTGCATTTACAACAACGCAACCATGTCATACCCCTTTAGCCTCTATAGTTCGCAGGCATCTCAGGCCAACAATATCGCCTATGGTATTAATTCAGCAGATCCTCAACTGAGTTATCCATATGATCCCGATCCCGGACAGTCTGCGATCGAGGCACGTTGGCCTAATCCGCTGGCACCGATGAATGCAACGCCAATTATGAATCCCAATTTGAATGGAACCGATTGGGATAATAGTTTGAAGACATTTAGTGCGGCTTATGCGACCAAAAAGCTTTCACGGCAGGTGGGTAAGGCGCTTTACAGCTATGAATTCCGTGCGGCTTGTGCAGGCAATAATGTGGGTGCGGCACTACGTGTAGGCAGCAACGCTTTGCTCGACCCGCGTACCGTCCGTATCGGTAATACGGGTGCCGTCTGGGTTATGGTTCTCTTGGGCGATGGTGCGGCGGCGGCCAGCGACCCGGTTCAACGTGGTTCTTCGGGTATAGCCGTGGCCAATCCCTATGGTGATGATCCGAGAGGCCCAACCTCTGCCGGCAATTATGGCGGCTTGGGCTTATGCCCGTATGGTACGCCCGATGACCCAATGGGCTTGGTCGCAGGTTGGCAAACGCGTCCGCCTCGCTGCAGCGACGATGGTAGCGAACCCTCGAATGGTGGCGTACGTGGCTATGCTGGCCCTGTGAGCCGCCATACCTGCACCGGTGCAGCTGTCGGTGATAACAACAACGCGACCATTGATCTAAATAAGGCAAATTGTCAGGATAAATACGATGTTGATGATTATGCTCGCGACTGGGCAGACTTCATCGGTTTGACGGAACTGCCGGCAATTAGTCCATTTAAAGGTTTAGCTGGTGCCGAGTCGTCCCGCAGCTTGCTGCAACTACCAACTATTTTCACTATTGGCTTTGGCTTGGAATTCCCTGAAGGCGATACTTGCGCTGGTAATGATCCTAGCCCTGCTAAGTTTACCAACATTAACGACTGCCTTGGTGAAGAACTGCTGCGCTACATCGCGGATGTAGGCGATAACAACCGGATTGATACCGACTATCAGCAGGATTATCTGAACGATGGTCTGATCAACGGCATAACAGCCGATGGCCCCTTTAAATATGGCGATCGAGGCCCTTGCGAAGCGCCAATCGGTAGCTATGCCAATGCCGAGGCAGCCGCTGCGGCAGGTGTCTTTACCAGCAATTTCAATGCGTTGAAGTTTAACGCTTTTAAATTGCGTGAAAGCTGCGGTAACTACTATAACGCTCCAAATGGCGCTGCTTTGACCAGAGTATTCGAAGAAATCGCTTCTCGTATGTTCACACGTATCACGAAGTAACGTGTTATCTTGTCCCTGTCACTGCTGACAGGGACAAGTTGAATCAATCATCTTGACTAGAAAATGCTAGTATTATTAGGTCCCTGACGATAGGGGGTGCAGATGGATACGGTAATAGAGCAACCACGTAATCGAAAACGTCGACAAGGACAAACCCTTGCGGAGTTTGCCATTACACTGCCGACATTGTTGATCTTATTGTTTGGTGTTATCGAATTTGGGCGTGTGTTTCAGGCATGGGTTTCCTTGCAAAATGCTGCACGTACCGCTGCGCGTTATGCCAGCACGGGGCAGTATTTTACAGATGTATTCCCGATGGAAACCATCCTAAATGAGAGTAATCCAAGTGATATGAATGCTTTTATCGCGTGTGTTGATGATGGCCCTGAAGGCGTTCGTACCTTTGTCGGTGATGGCCTTGCTAAAAATATTGACCGCCGCGGTACAAAAACAATAGTCGAGCCAAATGGTGTCGGTAATGGTGTTGTCAACGTCTATACCGGCGGCCTCGAAAGCTTATTTGCTACATGGTATGACGGTAGAAACTGCGATCCTCGTGATACGGACGATCAAGACCGTCGTAAAGACATGGCGCGTCTCCTCTCTATCATGCTCGAAGCTCGTCGTGGGGCTGCTGGCCTTCAACTTGAAGATAATAAATGGACATTGCCTCCCGATAAAACAAAGATTGAAGAGAATTGGCCGGCATTCCCTTGGTTCCAGGTTTGGCAGACGAATCCGCCGCCTCGCTCCGATCAACGTTATTGGTTCAATGTCGTGGTTTGTAGCGACCGTCAATACTTGTATGAGAATTCCACGCCCAAGTACAGCGTCACAACCGAGGCTGGTACCTTCCCTGCTGATGATTTGCGGTTTATCCCTTATCAGGGTGAAGATACTTTAATTGTGAATGGGGCGGTTGTTGACCCGTGGGCACCTTCATGCCTCTTGAACGAAAATCCGAATCCCATGCCATCTGGTGGTTTCAATAACGCCGGTACGCCGTGGATGGATCCCGGTGGTCCTGAAGATACCGTATACGTAACGGTTTCATTTAATCATCCGCTGATTACACCGCTTGGTATTGCCCCCTATATCCCCCTTCAAGCGCGTCGTTCTGCGATCATTGAAACCTTCCGTACTTCGGGTAACCGTCAAGGTACGATCTTTGGCCCGCCTATTGGTGCTAATGCACCGACACTGACGCCGGTATCGACCGACACACCGGCCTATACCTCAACTTATACGCCGTCAATCACACGTACTCCGACCTCGACTCCAACCGGAACTCGTGAGCCGGATGCGCCATTTGATTGTACAAAGCTTTTTGTTGCGAATAAGCGTCTGATAGGTAACCAATTCCAGATTGATATTCAGAACGACAACGTTCAAAACACGTATATAACACGAGTACAAATAACGTGGCCGAATATTGCGTCCTTTGCGCAAATGGCCTTGACCCAGATGGCACTGAATTCCACGCCAAATTGGATCGGTAGTGACCCGCAATCATCAGGCTCAACCACCACCACTGATACAGACAGTAAACCGGGTAACCCGCCATTTGCAAGCACATCGACGTCAATTCGCCAACTGTCAGGCTCGGATGAATCAACCTATTCAGCTTCCTTTAGCGGTCCGGGAGTGCTGGCTTCATACGTCAATGCCAATCAATATGCAGTGACATTCACAATCGATAACCCGTTGGATGCTGCTGCGCCGTGTATATTGACAGCGCCGGTCGTCGTGCCTAGTGCGACCCCCACCGTAGCAGGGCAGCCACCGCCAACGGTCACGCCGACTCCTGACTGCGCCAGTAGCTTGATCGGCATTCGTTTTAATTCGTTCGATAACTTTGGTCTCGTTCGCTATGACATTCTGAGCCAACGTAGAACGACCTCAACTTTGGTGAGCTTCATCATTAATTGGCAGAAGTATGTCAACAGCCAACGGCTCGTTAAAGTCAGTTTGGGTGCGCCTCCGGGGCAAGCCGGGGCTGTGGTGGTATGGGACTCTGGTAATGTCAATCAAGATGCCACACCGCCCACCAACAGCCGGACAGAAGGTACTTGGCTGACGAACTACACATTGGCTCCCGGTGCCCCCGGTGCACCGTCGATCACGCCGATCTATTTTGACTTTGAAGGGATCTACCGTTACGATGACTATGTAAGTTCGACAAGTCCTCGGTATGGTGGCCCGAGCGATTTCAATTTCTCGCAATTTGAACTAACCTGCGGTACACCGGGCGGCACCGCTGGCAGCACTAGTGGTGGTCAGCCAACAGGTGTAATCACGCCGGAAAATAACCCGACACCGACTAATGTTCCGACGCTGGGGAATACTAATACACCGCGTCCGACCGATACACCCGCGCCAACTTTGACACCGTCACGTACGCCGACGCCTGGGCCGCCGACTCGGACTAATACGCCGAGACCGCCGACGGCCACGCCGCCGCCAACCTCCACACCAGGGCCGGTAGCACCGCCAACGTTTGATAACGGTTACGGTTAAACCGAAAATCATTGAAATAAAAGCTCTCTAGGCAACTAGGGAGCTTTTATTTGTAACGAGCTGACTTCCCCAATACCAGCTTATTCGGTAGTATAGAAACGTGATTAAAAATAGTTTTATCATGTGAGGATTATTGTGATTTTTTGTGTTTCGCCTAACCCGGCTTTAGATCACACATTGGTTGTACCTGCTTTTAAGGCTGGCACTGTGCTTCGCGCACAATCCTCACTTGCGGCAGCAGGGGGCAAAGGCTTGAATGTGGCACGTGCGGCACAAATTTTGGGTGCGCGTACTTTGTCATTCTGCTTTTTAGGGGGGCATACCGGACGTTTAATTGCCGATTTCGCGCAGCAGGAATCACTTGAAGGGGATTGGACATGGATCGATGGCGAAACTCGAACCTGTGTCATTGTGGCCGATGCACAAACGGGTGAGGCTACCGTCATTAATGAGCAGGGGCCAAAAGTTTTTGATGCCGATTGGGTGCGCTTTCAAGAAACTATCCTTGATCAGATTGGAGAAGCGAGTGATGTTTGCTTCAGTGGTAGTTTACCCCCCAATTCACCTTTGGAACGATATGTCGCGTTGGTGCAATCCGCGCGTGATGCTGGCAAACGGGTTTGGGTCGATACCAGCGGCGCACCACTTCATGCCGTACTACCAATTACCGGTGTGACCATCAAGATTAATGGTGAGGAGGCTGGTGGCATTTTAGGTAAAACGGTTGATACACCACAAGCTGCGGTTGATGCTGCCTATGAGTTTCAGGCGCGTGGCACTGGCGACGTTGTTATTACGTTAGGTAAAGATGGTGCGGTGATGGTTCACCCTACCGGTCGTTGGTGGGCAAAACCACCTCCTATTGTTGTGCAAGATCCAATTGGCAGCGGCGATTCGTTCTTGGCAGGTCTTGTTACGGCCTTCGCGGCTGGGCTAACGCCTGATACAGCGCTCAAACACGCGGTCGCTGCTGGCGCGGCAAATGCCACAACGGTGGGTGGTGGAGACTTTCCACTCGAAACCTTCAACCGCATCCTTGAAGGGACAACCCTCCAAGCTTTATAAAGTAGCTTATCGATAGTTTGAAAACTCTAACCGTAATAGGTTGACTGTATTTGAACTTATGTTCTATAATTAGGTTAATAATGGTTGCAAAGTAAGTGGTGCTTTTGAATGGCTCCCCTTGCCATGAGGGACTGGGGTGCGGGGTCTATTGCCACTTATCATTGTAGTGGTCAAATAGTAGAGGATGGACTGCGCAGAGTTCCAGTACCTGCCAAATCACACCCGTGTCTATATGTTGTAAATGTGACGAAATCAGTTGTTTCTCAACAATAACAAAAGCATCATTCTATTGTTCTGTATATGCCATACTCGTTGGAGGAAAAGTGTTTTGCATGTTGGCGTGTTTTTCCCTCATGTCCGCCGATGCAATTGCACTTTTTACACGGCTATAGTCCCCTTGTGGGGCGGCAGCCATACGGGAACAATTCGCTGAACTTACGCCAATTCGGCGGATGTAGCCGAGCCTCCCGCTGACACAAAATGACAATTCGGCAGTCACACGGGAGCTTATCGCCTGCCAATTCGGCGGAGTATTTGCAAAATTTGCATTTTCTGCCGCATATTCTGCATATTGCGAATTACTTTCGTAAATCTTGTAAATCAATCACGAGTGAGGATAAGAGCCTATCAGGGTGTACAGGTTGCTTCTAAACAAACAGGTGTAGCCAATGTGATGATTTGAGGTTGCTTCAAATAGCGTTCACGGGTAGCCAGCGTGCGTTCAAGTTGCTCCGGCGTCAGTAGTGACCAGAATCCATCGGGTGACATAACCTGACCTGTTCCTGTGGCCGCATATCGGTTAAGCCAGCCAAAAAACACGTCATCGCCCAAATCTTTGCGAAGGTCATGCAGCATAAGTACTCCGCGTAAGTAAATCGCATTAATGTACGCTCGACGTGTTGTAAACTCGTAAACTGTGCTGTCAACAAATCCCTGCGGCAGCAGCCGGTTAACACGGAAGTCCCACCACCAATCGGTTAGGGTAGGATAGAATTTTTCAATGAACACAAATTCACTATACGTTGCGAGTGCCTCGTCTAACCATGGGTGAATTGCTTGGTCGTTACCAACTTGACTGTACCACCATTGGTGGGCAATTTCGTGAACCGAAATCAGGGTCAAATAAGATTCGACACCGCTTAAACCACGGAAATATTCGCCTCCTACAAAGACGATACCGCTAAACTCCATCCCATCGGGGAAATCCCCTTGAACCATGACAAGCCGCTGAAGTGGATATGCCCCGTACAATGACTCATAAAGACTGAGGCTTTTGACTGCAGTATTGAGTGCATAGGCCGCCGTATCCATGCTGCCCGTGTTACTGGAGATGATCGCGTCGTCAAAAGTATAGATTTCCACCGAGACGTTGCTTGTAGTTGCTTGTTGTAGCAGGCGGTAATTTTCGCCGATACTCAAACTGTAGTCACGGACATTCGACAAACTGAGGTTCCACTCACTGTCACTGACTTTTTCGACCGTACCGGGAGCCGCAATACGTAATGTATCTGGTGCATCCGTGATACGAAAATTGAGTTTCCAGTTGGCGATGTCAAGGAGTTCCTGCTCACCGATAGGGGTTTCATCGTGGCTAATCCATATATCGCCTTGCTTCACAGCAACCACCGGAAGCCACTGCCCGAGATTGGTTTGACGGTCGCTGTAGCCCAGATAACCTTGATATGCATGAATGCCGCCTACATCGATTGGCGGAAGACGCAGATTGAAAGTGAGGTTAAACTCAAGTGAGCAGTCAGGTTCAAGTGCTTCGGGAAGGGGAATTTCCAAACGTTGGCCGGCTAACTTGTATTCGACAGATTGTCCGTCAATAAAATTGAGCGATTGTAAACTGAAGATACCTGCTTGCGCGTTTGGCTTAACATTCAGAACAAGAGTATTTAATGGTTTGTTGCTAACATTGGTATAGGTGATTTCTTGCGCAACTTGAAGCGCTCGTTTTGCGTAATTCAGTTCGGCGCGAACAATATACTCAGGGATCGCGTTTCCTGCTGTAGGATCACACAGCAATGTTGCGGCGGCTTCTGTTGGTGTGATAGTCTGGTCAGGTGTTTCGATAGGGTGCATTTCGCGGGCGCGGGTCGGAACCGGCGTACCTTGCGGTAATATGACCGGCGACGGCGTTGGGATAGGCGTTAATTCCGCTCCTTGCGTAAATGCGCAGGCCGTAAGCAGCAGAAAGATGAGCGATGAAATAACCCTTGAAATTCGCATAGACGCCATGTTACCGTGAGCCGTTGCGCTTGCCAATAGGCGATTACCCGACGTTATTTCGTATAGGTTCGCAGCGTTTTTGCAGTCGCAGTGTTATTATCAGTATAAGATGCCAATGTTGGTCAGAATGGGAGTGTGAAATGTCTGTTCGTTCTCAAATACGGGGTTTAATTCGCCTTACCCGCTGGAAAGAATATGTTCCTTTTGTTATTCCATTGACCGTATTAGGTGCTTTGTTAGCAGCACGTCCAAATGATGCTTTACTGGATTGGCGCTTGATTGCAGTAACTGCCGCGAATATTTTGGCGGTCGCTTACGCCTTTATGATTAATGACATTGAAGATGCTCCTGACGATGCGCGTGACCCTGATCGCGCCGCCCGTAACCCGATTACGATGGGCGAGATTGAAGTGCGGTTTGGCTATGCGGCTTGCCGCGCGGTAGCAGCCGTGACGCTCATCCTCTACGCGATGGGTGGTTTTTGGGCACTGCTCATCGGTATCGCGACCTTGCTGCTTTCTCACTTATATTCATGGCGCCCTGTCCGCTTGAAAGCATGGCCGATTACCGATATTGTTTCTCACTCGCTGATGTTAAGTGGCTTGCTGCTCCTTGCTGGCTATTTCACCTATCATGGTGAACCGGGTATTGTGTGGTATGTAGCAGCGGCGGTCACCCTTATTTCAGTATATGGTCAGTTGTATAACCAACTTCGCGACTACGATATGGATAAGGCTGCTGGTCTTTACAACACGGCCATTGTTTTGGGCGAAAATAACACCAAAATCGCCATGTATGCTGCTGTTGCTTTAGCAGGTGTTTGCTTCCTTACAGCTATTGTTCAGGGGGCATTCCCGTTGTGGTTGGGTCTGGTTGTGCTGATCTCAATTCCGATTAGCATTGTCCTTAGCCCCAAGACTGATATGCGCGGCGGTAAAGCGGTAGACGTAAGCGGCGGTATGCAAATTCAAAGTTTGATGGTTGCGAATCTGACAGTTGGTGTTTGGTTGGTGTGGGTCATCGCCACACAGCTCAAACTGTTTTAGTTTTCGAACAGATTGACTACATAAAAGCAGGGATGTAACCACATCCCTGCTTTTATTTCCTGATGAGTTGCGATTTTACGATTCAACTTCGATCTTCATGGCGTATGATAGGCGCTTATCCTATAATGAGGCTATTCCTCTGTTCCATTTACATAGGCGATGGGATGACGTTCGATGGCTAACGGCGGCAAAAAAGCAACTATCCTTATTGTGGATGATATTCCCGATACCGTACAACTCCTCCGTGACTGGTTAGAAAGTCACGAGTTTAATGCGATTGGTGTTACAAGCAGCTTGGAAGCACTCGATATTGCTGAAGAGCAGAAACCCGACCTTATTCTCTTGGACATTATGATGCCTAAAATGGATGGCATGGAAACATGCCGTCGCTTAAAGGCAAATCCACGTACCTCTAGCATTCCAGTTGTGATTGTTACAGCGAAAAACCCCAGCGATGCCCGTGCCGAAGGGATGATGGCTGGCGCGGTCGATTACATTACGAAACCAGTAAATCTCACCGATTTGATTAAGCGCATAGAGACTGTGCTTTCAACCACTACCCAAGAACCCGCCGATGTACAGCGCTTACTTGAAGAGGTGGCTCATTCCGCATTGACTATTATGCCCAGCGATATGGTTTGGTTGTTGGGCGTGGATAGTGAGGAACAGGTACTGAAAAGCCGTATCTTAGCCACGACCGGCGGTGCGCGTGTTGAAACCGAGTTTTTACTGACTGCCGCGAACGGTCAATCGATACCCAAATTCCCCCTCGCGGATAATGTGAATCCATTTTGCTCGACACTGGCGACTCGTAAGATGCTAGTGAATCTGACGACTGACAGCCTCAAGGATGATCCCTTAACTGCGCCGATCTTCCGTGCGACAGAGCTTTTACGCTTGAACTATTTGACGGTCGTTCCGCTAACAGCCGCCGGTAAGACACCGGGAGTCATGGTATTAGGTGATTTACAGCCCCACGATATGGAAACTCCCCGTGCCCGTCAAATCTTGACTTCGCTGGGGACTCAGGCCGCTATCGCACTGGATTACTCACGCTTAATCAGCGATTTAACCCAGCGTGAGAATGATATGCGCCGTGAGCAAGCCTTCCGTCAAATGATTTTAGATACGATGAGCGATGGGTTGGTAGTCATTGATTCAAAAGGCACTATTAGTTACATCAACCGCCGCTTCTTGCGGATGACCAATTATCCAAAAGGGTATTTAGAGGGGCACTCGGTAGGGGAGTTATTTCACCCCGATGACCGTGTAGAAGTGATGGTCGGTCTGCTGCGCGAAGGCATCGCCACCATGAAGTTCGAGCAGCGCTTAGTTACGCGCGAAAATCGTGTGATACCGGTTTGGCTGACACGCTCACGGGCACAGTCCGAAGATCTACAGGTTATTGTCCTGAGTGATATGACCGAGCAAAAACGGCGTGAGGACGAACTGGAACGCCAGACTGGTCGGCTGTTGGCGCTGAACCAGGCCGCCCACACGATAACCGCAAATTTGTCGCTTCACGAAACTCTACGAAATATTCTCAACTCGGCACGTAAAGTGGTCGAGGCACAGGGCGCTTCGCTGTTCCTAATCAATAAGGATAATCCTGACGAATTAATTGTTGTTGCTGCTGACGGTTCGGGTTCGGATATTTTGCAAGGGCTGCGTGTCCCTGTAGGCGAAGGTGTCGCGGGTTATGTAGCACGCGAAGCCAAATCGCAGCTCGTTGGCGATGCCGAGCTGGAACCCCGCCATTATAAAGGTGTGGATGAACAAACTGGCCTTAGTACCCACGCACTTATTGCCGTTCCCCTGATTAACGCGGATAGGGTTATTGGTGTACTTGAAGTCGTCAATAAGATGAATGAGAGTTATTTCACCCAAGACGATGTGCGGCTGTTAGAAAGCATGGCAGGTACGGCTGCAGTATCCATCGTTAACGCGCGCTTGTTCGATGAAACGCAGCGTCGGGTCAATGAATTGGCAACCATTTTGACGGCCAGCGGCGCGGCTTCATCAACGCTGCAATTCTCTCAAGTGTTAGAGGGGATCGCCAACAACTTATCGGAAGGGTTGGAAGTTGGACGCTGCACGATTATGTCGTGGAATGCATCAAAGAAGCGGCTTGAACCTTTGGCTGAAATTAGTGACCTAACATGGACGATGGAAAACGCACCCAAGCGGGAATTTGGATCTGAGCCTTTTGTCCAGATTATTCTCGAAGGTGGTACGATGGTTCATGCATCAACGCTTGAACCGGAGTTGTCGCCTGAATATCGTTCACGTCTAGAAGCGACTGGCATGATCAGCATCATCGCCCAACCGATAACCTTAGGGGGTGCGATTGTCGGCGCGGCTACTGTTTATAGCAATAATCTTCGGGTGCCATTTAGTGATGACGATACGGGTGAAGTCGATGCCATTGTTCAGACATGGCAGCAGGATATAGCAAGTACTAATTTGTTGGATGTGTCTGCTGCCCAAATTGATGATTTAGTCATGCAGTTGATGCGCGTACAAAATGTGTGTTGGGTTACGCTCCGTGCTTGGCAGCCGGGTGAAACTTTCACCTATTTACTGCGCGAAAAAGGCTTTGCGGAATGGACGAAGCGCCCCGGAACTGTTCTGGCAATTGAGAGCTATCCAACGATGCAAGCGGTTATCGAGCATCAAGAAGTCCGTATGGGAACCCGCGAAGATATTGAAGCCGACCCGTCAGAGGTCGATTGGCTCATTCATCACGGCGGACAATCGTATATGGCGGTACCGTTGATTGAACGCGGTTCTACTGTAGGCATTGTTAAGTTGGTGAGTCAGGAAGAACGCTTATTTGATGATGATGAAGTCCGTTTGGCGCAAGGTATTGCAAACGTGGTGAGCAGCGCGATGGAAAATGCCCGTTTGTATCAATCGTTGGACAGCCGCGCCCGTGCGCTTGAAAGTGCTTATAAAGAGTTGCAAGAGGCTGATAAAGCGAAGGATGAGTTTATCCAAAATGTGTCGCACGAACTCCGCACCCCGCTGATCTCAGTCATCGGTTATGGCGGTTTACTGCAAGAAGGTGAGTTCGGGCCAATCAATGAAGATCAGCGAGAAGCACTCGGTACGATCTTGCAAAAGTCGCAAAAGTTGGCGGACATCGTGCAGGACATTGTGTCGGTACAAGCTTTAGAGACTCAGACGTTCAACCGTCAATCGGTAAACCTTGTACCAATTGTGACCGAAATATTAGGTAAGTATAAGCAAAAGGCTCAAGAGGCGAACCTGCGGTTTAATCTGCGTGTTTCAGCAGATATTCCTCCTGTGATGGTTGACCCGAAGAGTATTGCTGATACCTTCGAGAAGCTGCTCGATAATGCGATCAAGTTTGGCAGCACTGGTGGTGTGATTGATGTGATGCTGCAAGATACGAATGGCGCGGTCGTTCAGGTCGCAATACGTGATTATGGTATTGGTATCGAGCCAGCCGAACATCAGAAGATTTTCCGCCGCTTTTATCAGGTTGATGGCGGTACAGCGCGGCGCTATTCCGGCACCGGTTTGGGGCTGGCAATTGCTAAGGCGATTGTAGAAGGCCACGGCGGACGCATTGGCGTAAAGAGCAATTTGAACGAAGGTGCAACATTTGTGTTTACAGTGCCGAAGGATACGGCGTTTTAAAAGTAGAAAAACATGACACTCGATGCGATACACGCGATTCTCTTCAATATGCACATTTTTTATTCACTGGCGCTTGCCATATGGGCGGCTGTCATGGCAGGACGTAATCAATCGATCTCTGGTAATTATTGGGGCGCGGTAGCTGTCTCTACGATTTTGGCATCCGTCGTGCTCCTGTTGGGCATCATCATGACGGCGCAGGGCTTACGCTTAGTGCGAACCACTGTGTACTTTTTGTACATGGCTTGGTTAGTCATTATCATGCCGGGCTTGTATTCGCTGCTACGTGGGCGTGATGATCGCAGTGCTGCAATTGCTTTCTCATTGTTGAGCTTTTTTAACATGTTTACATCAATAAGTATGTTCCAACGGGGACTAATTGGACCGTGGTTGCCAGAATAAGCCGCATATTCTCCAAAATACGGTTATACTCTGTAACAGTATTTTGATTTGGAGGATGTAGTATTGTGGTACACGATGTAAAACTTGCTGAAGTTACACTGCCTGAGTTTGGATTGCCAACGGTTGAGCCTGCTATTCCGGCTGAAACCTATCTAGCGCGCATTAAGGTTGCCCAAAATCTATGGTATTGGCGGCGATTGAGCGCGGTTGTAGTTTATGGCGACCGTGAACATGCCGCCAATTTGGCTTATTTGACCGGTTATGATCCGCGTTTTGAAGAGTCTCTGCTGATCTTTAACCTCGAACCCGAAACTGCCGAAGGTGATACCACTCGCACGGATATGATTCCGGTGCGAGTGCCTGATCGTACCCCCACCATATTAGTAGGTAATGAAGGTTGGGGATACGCAGATCTTATTCCAGTTCCGGTCAACAAAGTGTTGTACCAGAACTTTAGTTTGCCGGGGCAGCCACGAGAGAGTAGTAAATCACTCGTGGAATTGCTGCGTGCAGCAGGCGTCAGCGAAGGCGGGCGCGTCGGTGTGGTAGGTTGGAAATCTTTCTCTGAAAAAGATTCTTCTAAACATCAATATTGGTTAGATGTGCCTTCATATATCGCAGACACACTGCGGTCAATGGTTGGTGATAAGGGTGAAGTGCTGAATATCACCGATACAATTATTGATCCGGTGGATGGTCTCAAAAATATTAGTGATGTCGATCAACTTGCGGCCTTTGAATTTGCCGCGACACATTCATCACAGGCATTACGTAATGTGCTATTTGGCCTGCAACCGGGGATGACCGAGTATGAAGCGGTGCGGTTGATGGAATTGAACGGGATGCCACATTCCGTCCATTTGATGCTTTCGAGTGGTGCACGGGCGAAATATGGTTTGCCTAGCCCCTCGCTGAAGGTGATCGAGCAGGGGGAGCCATTTACGATGGCTGTTGGTTTGTGGGGTTCGTTGAACGCACGTGCCGGTTTTGTGGTGCGCGATGAAAATGAACTGCCGGAATCCATTCGCGATTATGCAGATAAATTGGTCACGCCTTACTTTCAGGCTGTAGTTGATTGGTATGAGCATATCGGTATCGGGGTGACGGGTGGGGAACTTTATGACATTATTCATAAACACATTGGCGACCCCTTCTTCGGCGTGAGCTTGAACCCCGGTCACCTTATTCACCTTGATGAATGGGCGCATTCGCCGGTTTATAAAGGCTCGACTGTACCATTGAAATCAGGTATGGCCTTACAGGTCGATGTGATACCGGCAACCGGTGGTGATTACTATACGACCAATATTGAAGACGGTATTGCGCTGGCGGATGAGGAACTGCGTGAAGCCTTTGCCGCGCAGTATCCTGAGGCATGGAGCCGTATACAAGCACGGCGTGATTTTATGCAGAATGTCTTAGGTATCAAACTCAAGCCGGAAGTGCTGCTGTTCAGTAATATTCCTGCCTATTTACCGCCGTATCTGCTCAGCCCGAAACGGGTGATGCAGGTGGTTCAATCATAATTTCGGTGTGGCGTGGATATTATCCTCACCCATGAAAACGCAGATTTTGATGCA
>JAPUDW010000072.1 GCA_027492915.1 Bacteroidota bacterium
ATCTTCGTGCGCAACGCGCACGGATGCCGCAATCGCGACGAGGCGATGGAACTCGCCGATTTCGGCCGGGCGCCTCGTCTGCTGGTCGCGGCCGGCGACGCCCTGCACGGCGCTGGCTGATGCGCCCATCCGGTGTACGGTCGAAGGGCAGCCCCATGTGCTCCAGTTCGATAACCGCGTCAACCGCATTTTCGGCCAAGATTTTGGCTGCGTTCTGGTCAGCTAAATAGTCACCGCCTTTGACGGTATCATAGGCGTGCCACAGCGGTTTGTCCTCATCAAGGTTGCCCAGCGCCGCGCCGATACCCCCTAGCGCCGCGCCGGTGTGGCTGCGTGTCGGGTAAAGCTTGCTCACTACAGCTACGTTCGCGCCACCTTTGCTGGCGTACAGTGCAGCCATCAACCCTGCGCCGCCTGCCCCAACAATGATGGCATCAAATTGATGCGTCTGCATTCCGATAAACTCCTCAAATATGGCGGCAGGTCAGATTCTTGCGGGTTTCCTCGCCTTCATCTGACCACCGTTTAAACTTTAATTTTTGATGTCGAATGCTGCCTACTGGTGTAGCGCCTCGGTTGCGTGTTTGGCGATTTCAATAGCGCTGCTGTCAATAGTACTGAGCAAGGCAAGGCCGCCGAGTGTCAGCAGAATGACCGCCGCGATCACACACAGGTAAATCGACGCACGCTTCAAGAACGGGCTGAACGACGTGTAATCCGTCAGCACCAAGCGCAAACCATTAAACCCGTGAATGACCACCATCGCTAACAGGGCGAAGTCGTATATGCGCCACACGGCCACACCGGCTACGAGCTGCCCCCAGCGGTTTGCCACGAATTCGACCGAAGTACCACTGACATTTGCAGCCGTTGAACCGACAACCGAACCATTCGCTACCGTAATGTCGAATACACCTTGAATGATATGCATCATCGCCAGATGTCCGAATACCAGCGGCACAATCAAAATACCGCTCATACGCATGAACCGCCACCAGAAGCGTTCGATGCCGCTGCCCTTCGGAACGTACTTCGCCCCCGGTGTAGCAGCCGGTGTGCCGCGTACCAACCCGTAGAGTCCCGAAAGCAGCAGTGCGGCGATAATCGCTACCGCGAAACCAGCCACAAACGGTAGTTGGGCGCGGATCACTTCCAGCAATCCCAGCACTTTGCTGTCAGGGTCTTGGTAGAACTTCAGCACATGGCCGAACATGAGGATAAATACCGGAACAAGAATGATGACCGTGCCACCCAGTACGTACATCGCCGCCCGCTGTTGGTACTTCCACCAAACCGGCTTGTAGTCGATGATGGCGATTCGTAACCCGTTGAGCGCGTGATAAATCACACAGGCAACCAACCCGAACTCGCCGACAGTAAACAGCGGTGTCTGGTAGGTGGCGATGGCTTCTACATAAAGTGCGGGGTAAAACACAGCCCATGAAGTGTCGATGACATGGAGAGTCAAGAAGAACACCACGCCTATACCGGTGATGCGGTGCAGTACCCAACTCCATTGACCGATTGCGCCCTTATAACGCAGCGTCTCGGTTAAGGTCAGTACGAGCGAAGTCAAAATAATACTCCTTAGTCTCAAAAAATGGGGGGGCAATAAACCATTTTTTCAGCGGTTGAGCGAATAAGTTGATTATAACACTGCTTAGACGAGGTGCAACGGTTTGAGGTCGTTGGTGTTAAAGCCAAGTCGGATTGATGCGGGATGTCACAACCTGCATCAGCCGTTTGTCACCACCGGAAAGGGGAAGATCGTTGTAAATTGCTTGATGAGGTCGTTATGCCCTTGTCCGTCAGGGCAGTAGATATGCCGCAGTTGAGTGATGTCCTGCTGATAAACACCCTCGCCGTAAATCGGTTTGCCTGTGGTACGCTGCTCGTGGGCATAATCCATCAACTGTTGAATGTGCGCCGCCTTCAAACAGGCGATGTGCAATCGCGAGGCAGCAATTTCGCGCCAGAAGGTGGCTGGTTCAAAAGTTGTGTCAATCACGAGTGAACCACCGACTAACAACGAAACCATAAAGATCGACAGTGCAGGTAAGATAACATCGGGATGCACAGATTCTGAAAATGGAAAATAAGTAATGAGCCGCTGGTTACCTGTAATGACCTGTAATTGGGCGAGTTTTTCGGCTTGAGTCAGCAGTTCCCCTTGCGTCATTGTAACTGTTGACTTTGTCTGTCTGTTTGTTGATTGAAATGCTGGTGACTCTTGTGTTGGTTCAGGATGATCGTTAAAAAAACTATTTGGCATACTCCGAACCAATGTATCAAAATGAGGGTAACTTGCCGTAGGGAGACCACCCAGTTGTATTAATGATTCGTATCTAGAATTTTCAAGTTTTGCGATCTCAGCGAAGTTGGCATCTTGGGGTTGGTCATGATGCCGTATAAACTGCGCCTTAATATTAATCTGTGCTTGCCAAATAGTTCCTTTCGCAACTACTGCCCCCACTAACCAACAAGCCATTGTCAAAACTGCTCCACTGGCAGGCTGATCGTCCGATATGGCAACCACATCCCCCGGCTGGATACCCAAATCCTCTTGCAAGAAGTTCGCGGTTTGGTGGCTGCGGGCGCTGAACTCGCCGTAAGTCAATTCTTCGCGGCCTTGTTCATCAATGACCGTTAGGCATACTTTTTCTGGTGACACCTTGCCATGCAGCGATAAGACTTGGCGGATATTTGTGAAAGATAGATTCATGAGCGATTCTTGGGATATATAACCCAATGTTGGGATAAGTGGTCGGTTGGGAAATTGGTTAGTCGATAGTCAGTAGGCTTTAGTCTTTAGAAAAATCGGTGCTTGCAAAGTGAATAATGAATGGGGGTTTTACAAATTATTAAGTTTGAAGTGCATCCCATACCAAATGACCACTGCCGAAAAATCTATCTACCCCATACCTTGAACTATGTATAGGGTATTGATCTAAAGACTAAAATCTATCGACTAACGACTATAAAGGTCGCTGCTTCTCTGGCTTGATGGCGGAGATCCAATTTTCGGCGAACCAACCGGTTACATCCGGTCGCGAGAGGATTTGGATTTGCCACCAGTTATACCCGTCCGCACATACTGGCCCACCGATGATCGTAAAGCCGATGCCGTCGAGCAGTGTGGCGGCAACCTCGGACTCTATATCAGGCGCGACCCGCATATTCTTGGGTATCTCGTCGATATACTGTACATAACCCGTTAATCCTAAGCGCAAATTTTTAACCGAGTAGCACGTTTCTGTCGGCACGGCATTCGGGTTTTCCAGCAGGGCAATCCCTTCGAAACCGTCCGCTGCCCAACCCGTATAAACCACGTCCAGCACCGTCACCTGAATTTGCCACCAGCTATAGCCGTTGGTACAGCGCGGGCCATCCAGCACTGTTGCAATCGTGTCCATCGGCGCGACTGTCAGCACAAAGCCGTCCAAGTTCGGCTCCTGCCGCACCTTCACCCCCAACCGCAAACGGGTTTCTTGCCCGATTATCAGGTTAGCGTTGTTCCGGCAGACCACACCAACAGGTGCGGGGCCGGGGCGCATCCAGTACTGCGCGGGTGTGCCTTCCGCCACCCAACCGTCGTTACCGGGGCCGCTAACCTTCCACCAGTTATAACGCTGGTTGGAGCATATCGGGCCGTCCGTGATGGTGACGATCACCTGCTTCTGGTAGTAATTCACCCACGGGCTGGACTCGCTCGGTTCGTTGCGAACATACAAGCCACCGCTTACATAAGCCTCCTGCCCGATCACCAGCGGCAGTGGTGCGGCACAGCCGGGTGTGGGTAAAGGCGTTAAGGTGATGACGTAAAAAGTCGTCGGCGCAGGGGTCGAGATAAACCCTAACGGCGTAATAGTCGGGATAAACGTCAGTGTCGGTATCGCCGTTTGTGCCGAAACCAGCGAGGTCAGACTAACGACCATGAGCAGCACAAGGAGCAGCAAGGGAATAAATAGGCGTTTGAACATAACACAATCTCCTCAGTTGCTCTTATTGTAGCCGATTTAGCGAAAGCTGCCTGTAGTACTACTTGCCCCGCAAAAATTCTGCCTGTTTAATAGAAGAACATCGTTGCATAGTGGGGGTATAAGCCATGCGTATTTTTCTAGGTGTCCTGCTCATTATCGTCGCCTGTTTGGCTATGTGTGGCATCGTTGTCATTCCTGTTCTACCACCGCTGGCAGATAATGCCTCGATTGATAATGCGCTGGCAGTTATCCTGTGCAAGCCCAACGAACGGCTGGAGCGTGACCTTTACCAAAGAACCGATAATGACGGCACATCCTATTCCATGACCCCAACTTGTATTAACAGCGAGCGTCAGCGCGAGGATGTAACGGTTAAGTGGGTACTCATTGGTGGTGGCGCATTCGTTATTCCATTTTTGATCGGGCTGTTCTTGACAATTTGGGGGGCAGGTCGAGCAGCGAAACGGCGGATCGCCAACAGCTTAGGGAATCCCGGCTATAACGTCGTCAATACCAGTGGTATGCCTGCTTCTAATATGGAATTTAAGGACGGTGTACTCAAGGTCGGCGGAATGCAGCTTAAAATGGATCATCTCAATCCTGAAAATATCAAAGCGCAAATGGGTATGTCGGCAGGCGGTGGCGACTTGACCGAAAAGCTGCGCCAACTGCAAGAAGCCAAGGACAACGGTCTCATTTCCAGCAGCGAATATGACCGAATGCGCCAGAAAATCCTCGACGATATGAAATAGGTGAAATCGAAAGGCGGGTGGGGGCGTTCACCCGCCTATTGCTTATGACGGTGTGCCTTCTGATTCTACCCACGCATCATAATCAGCTTCTGTGACGAGCGTGCCACCCAGAATCTCGGTATTGGTCAAGCGCTTTTGCGAGTCAAACTCCAACAAGAGTTCGGCGGTGCGGGTACATTTATAACCCGTACCCCGCGCACTCTTGCGGGCAAAGTAACCGTTGTTGTCGTCGTTCTGGCTAAGTTCATTCATTGTATCAACTCGTATCCGCACCACTTCAGTACAGCCAGTTGGCTTGACATAATAATATTGACCGCGCTGTTTGGGGCCACCGCCGCTGAATAAGCGTTTGAAAAAGTCCATGTTCATCTATCCTTTGGTTCATCCGGCAAGGTGTTACATAGTTGGATGATATAGCGCATGAATTGTAGCGCATCTATCGCCCTACCGACTTTGGTTTTATAAATTGAAACGCCAGATTCTTCGCGAATATTAATCGCCTCGTGGATCAGGCGGTGCCAGTATTGGGGTAATTGTGTTAGCGCATACGCACCTGCACCAGTTTTTGAGGTGATGTCATGCTCCATGAACGTGTAATACTGGCGCAAGACACCTAATACCGCCCACTGAATGCCGAAATCGCTCAGCAGCCCCAACATACGTGCTGGCTTATACGTGTAGGTTGCCCAATAGGCGTTAAGGTTGCCTCTCATCCACAAGATTAGCATATCCAATGGCACATCGAATCCCAATTCTCCAACCGGCGTGCCTTTGAGCGTGATGCCATGATGCTTGAGCACCCACCATGTCACAGCATTCTGGTCGAAGTCGCTGCTCAGTTCCAGTTTACCATCATGGTAAAGCGGGTAAGGTGCAGAAGCCGGGGGCTGCGTCCGACCCAAGTCGGCTGGTTGCAAGTAGCTGACTTCTAGCAGCCAGTGTGGAAAGTTTTCGGCAATAGCTTGGTGAACATGGCGAAGCTGCACGAGGTCAGTTTCGGTGGCAGGTCGGTTGAGGATGGCAATGCAGTCAGTATCACTGGAACGCGGGTTAAATGCATCAAGGGCAATAGAGCCGTGAATGTAAAAGCCATCAAGCAAGGTAGGGAGGTGTGCCCCCACCTGCGCGAGGTAGTCGGTTAGCAACGGTTGGATGATGGTGGGTACTCGTGAGTTCATCAATAACGCCTAGAATCAAAATGCCCCGCCGTAAAAGACGAGGCATTGTACATGCTTGCTACTGCTGACGGATTACGCCAAGCGGTTGTAGAATTCAACGACCAGTGATTCTTCAACTGGAATTTGAATTTCACCACGTTCGGGAATACGTGTAAACGTTGCACTGGCGGTGTTGGTATCAATCGTCAGGTATTGGGGAGCGTAAGCGTTGGATTCCAGCGCTTCGACCACATGGGCATTCTTGCGCATCTTCTCGACGATGCTGAGTGTCTCGCCGGGGCGAGTCAGGTACGACGGAATGTTCAAGCGCTTGCCATCAACCAAGATGTGACCGTGAGTTACCAACTGGCGTGCTGCCCAGATGGTCGCGGCGAAGCCAGCACGATAAACCAGATTATCCAAGCGGCGTTCGAGCAGGACGATCAGGTTCGCACCGGTGTTGCCGGGCATCTGACGCGCCTTCATGAAGTAACGGCGAAGCTGACCTTCACGCACGTTATAGATGAAAGCAACCTTTTGCTTCTCGGTAAGCTGCATACCGTAGTCGCTGCGACGACCAGAACGGAACTGCTTTTCCTTACCGTGGTCTCCCGGAGGATATGACCGCTTTTCCAGAATACGGGCATACTTGGGGCGGGGCATTAATACCTCACCGAAACGCCGCATTACTCTTGCCTTTGGCCCGTGATATGATCCCATAAATTACAACCTCAACCTCGCGGGGAAACCGCTGGACTAGCAAACTGATTAACAAATTTAATGTGTAGCGTAGAATTGTAGCGGCTTTTTATAAGAATTCTAGGGTAAATTTTTGCAGCAGGTGGTCTGGGGTGGTGCTAGCATGATCAGCCATGCTAATTAGAATGCAAACATCACCCGCAACCTAAAAATTATAAGGAGTGATTGATCATGCCCACGACCTTAACCCATGAAGAACGGTTGGCGAAGATTGCCCGTTTACGCCACTTTCCTGATGAACTTGAAAAATTAGTGAAGCACCTGAACGATACTGAATTATACAGTGTGACGATCCCCGGCGAGTGGAGCGTGGCGCAGAATATACATCACCTACCGGACTCGCACATGAATGCTTATGTACGGACGCGCTTGATCCTAACCGCAGATCATCCCCCACTGGTCGGCTACAACCAAGCAGCATGGGCGGAACTGGAAGATTACAAGCTGCCGATTGAGCCTTCGCTGCAACTGCTGCGAAACCTCCATATCCGTTGGTGTACCCTGCTGGACAGCTTGATTAGCAGCGATTTTGCACGGGTTGGCATTCACTCAGAAAAAGGTGAGGTCAACATCGACGATATTCTGGTGACTTACGACAACCACTGTGATGCCCACATTGAGCAAATTACGCGCACGCTGGCAGTGGGGAAAAACTAGCCCTTGAGATTGCATCCTACCTGCTATTTCACCAGATAGGATGCGAAAACTTTACTCATAATGTGCGAATTGTGTAAAACCAACCAATACACGCTTATGCGCCACGTCATTAGCCTGCACAAAAGTCAAAATTTGCCTTTCGAGCGGCATCACTGTTTTCGCCCCAAATTGAATTTAAGGCGTAAATTTCAAGATGCTTAACTTTCATATCGCCATTTTCAGCAAACAGAGCCACTTCTGTGCTTGCCGGGTCGGTGAAGGTTTGCCCGGTGATTGAAAATACGCCGTCTTGTGCCAACACTTCCACTGATGACTCATCGACAAAGATGTGCAGACGCAGCGTTTCATTATTCAACGGGATAGGCGCACCAAATGCAGTGGTGAAGTTATTGATCGTACCACTGGCTGGTTTATCTGAACGACTGAGCAGCAATTTCGATTGAGGAGCATTGTAGACGATGCGCGTTTTGCTACCCGTTCCACGATGCACATCAATACCGAAACGTTCAGCATTACCGGGTTCGATTTCCGCTACAATTTCCAACAACCGCCCTTCAACCCCCTCTAAAACAAAATCGGAGTTAACTCTTAAATCATTCCATGTGCCAAGCGGTTGGCGTAGCGTCTCAAATTCAGGAGGGATTGATTGTGCTAGGCGGATACCCTCTGCCGTATGAACGAGGCGGAACTCGCGCGGGAGCGTGTTCGCTCCACGCCACGGTGCAGTAGGAAGACTGGTCGCATACAGCCAATTATCCATCCATCCAATGTAGATGCGCCGGTCAGGTAGATCACTCCATGTCGTTCCCGCATAATTATCGGGGCCGTAATCCACCCAAAGTTGTGGGGCTGTGAGGTCGTAGGTAAAAGTGCGTCCATCAAAATCACCGACAAAGTACTGCACTCCATTACCACCTGCTGGCGCCGATTGGCTGACACTTGCAAGGAATATCCATTTTGTCTCCCCATCAATTTCCAGTGGGAATAAGTCTGGCACTTCCCACACACCGCCCATGATGCCGCCTCTGAAACTCTGGGTGAATTCCCAGTTAATCAAATTCGGCGATACAAAAATTTGGAGTTCCGGTCCAGCAGCGATGACCATCACCCAACGCTGTGTTGGCTCGTACCAGAACACCTTCGGGTCACGGAAGTCTTTTGCAAGCGCACCAATGACTGGATTGCCATCATATTTCGTCCATGTCCGGCCTTTGTCGCTGCTGTAGGCAATGCCCTGTGCTTGATTCTCGTAGGAGAAAATAGCGACTAAGCCGCCTCCGGGGACGAGTCCACTCGTGTTGTTCGCATCCACTACCGCGCTGCCCGACCAAATCGGGCCAATATCGTCTGGGTAAAGTGCAATCGGCAAGGTTTCCCAGTGAACGAGGTCAGGGCTGACCGCGTGTCCCCAATGAATCTTAAAGGGTGTCATTGCCTGAGGATTAAACTGGTAAAAGAGATGATATTCGCCTTCGTAATACACCATCCCGTTCGGGTCATTCATCCACTGACAGGGTGGGCTGTAATGGAACTGTGGGCGGTAAGGTTCGTGATAGAAATTGTCTTGAGCCATAATGACACTCCCTAAAAGAAATAGTGTTAATGTGATGCTGAATACGGTAAATTTGTTCGATGCTCTAAAGAAATGCATGTTCGTTTACCCAAATGTTTCGACCGTCGCTGACAAGCAGCATTGAATAAAACTCGCCTATATAGGAAAAGAGCCTTGTTTCACAAATAGTATTCAATGCTGCCGATGTTGTTATTACATTGGCAGCATATCGCCATCTACAAAGCCAACAATGAGATGCGGTTCGCTGCTTGAATGTAAACAAGCACTTATTGGCAGTTTTCCATTTGAGGCACCCAATGGGGATTGCTGCCATGTTATGCCGTTATCGGTGGAATAGATAACTTGATCTTCCAACAATAGGTAGATTTGCCCTGAGGGTTTTTCGCGTATTACAATCGCGTTGACGACGCCTGATATATACGCATTTTCAACGGGCTGCCAGCGCGTACCGGAAGCGGTTGATCGGAACAAACCGTTGGATTCTGTACCAGCGAAGATCAGGTTGTCATCCGTAAGTGTGGGCACAAAGCCAAGGCTGATGACCGGTGCGGCAGACATCGGGAAATCTGTTTCATTCCAACCACGTCCACCACTCTTGCTGGAGAATACCCCGCTTTCCGTACCCGCTAAAATCAGTTTATCGGTGTGGTAATTCGGTGAAAATGCCAGCGCATAAATATGGGCATCAATTAAGCCGAAGTTCCATGCTGTCCAACTCGTACCCCGATCTATCGATACGAATACCCCATCGTCGGCTGTCCCAACCAAAGCTGTTGCATCTTCATCAAAGTTGGGAGAGATGGCAATACTCGTCACAGTTGGCGCGGGCGAGGCTAATCCGACGATATTCCAGTTTACGCCTGCATCGCGTGAGCAAATGATCGCCCCCTTCACTCCCGCGAATAAGGTATCACCCTGTACTGCAATGGCTGTAACGGGTGAGGCTGGTACTTCTTGAAGTGTTTTGAATGCATCCTGCCATGTTATGCCTCCGTCGAGAGAGCACCATAAGCCCGACTGCCGCGCTGCGTATATAAGGCTGCCTGTACTGGCTAAACTGTAAACAGTATCTTGGGTGATTACATCGGCTGTGGGTATCATTGTGGTTTGCCGATCATTTCAGGCTTGGACAGATGCACCAACGAGTCGATTGTGAGCGCCATTGCAGCCGTTGATATGGCGTTACGAACGCTTGCTTTCAGGGTAGTCGCACTATCGAGGATGCCGGCTTCTCGCATATTCACCACACGGTTGGTCATCACATCAAAACCTACATCAGCACATTCGTAATACAACTGTGCCATCACCTCGCTTGCATCGTAGCCCGCGTTTTGGAAGATCGCACGGGCAGGCGCGGTAAATGCGTCGATGAGGATGTTATAGGCGGCTTTTGTATCTGTATCGGTGATATAGGTACGCTGCTTTTCTAACACCTCGCGGCAGTTCAGTAGTGCGATGCCTCCCCCCGGAACAACGCCTTCTTGAATAGCTGACCGAAGCGCTAAGGCTGTACGCTCTGCCACTGATTTACGATTTTTGATGTCCGGTTCGGTAAACCCGCCGACCCATACTGTGATCCCACCGCCAAGCAGGTTACCGATACGCTCTTGCAGCTTTTTGCGGTCATCTTTATCCGGAAGGTTGTGGTAGCGGCTTTTTAAGACACGGAAATGATCACGCAATTTTGCCGGATCGCCACCCCCGCCTACCAACCCGAACGAGCGCATGTCTGCCCAGATACGTCGGGCGCAGCCGAAGTCGCTGGCAGTCATCGACTCTAAGCGATTGCCCAAAACGGTCAGATAGGCTTTTGCGCCCGTTAATCGGCTGAGGTCATCTATAGTCGCGACGCGATCATCGGCGTTCAAACCGGGCAGTTTAATTGCCGCTATTTTGAACTTATCCATTTTGTTGTGGGCGACCAATAAGGAAACAGCTTTTTCCGATAGGCTGCGAACAATGATGACTAAAGATTCGACATTTGCCGTATTGGCGGCCTGCAAAATAGGGAATAACTCTTGATGATCGGTGATGTCAAAATCGGAAAGGAAAATACTCGGGTTTTCATAAGTCAGCTTTTGAGGCGAGTCTTCAGGAAAGCTGGTACGCGATAGCAAGCCTGTGTGAAAGTAGGTACCTTCCACATATTCACGGGTGAGACCGCGCCCGTATCCTTCGCGTACATCCAACCGTCCGAACTCTCCAATCAGGTCGAACGCCTCGCCCATAATCGCCGAGAGCGCTTCATCGTGGCAGACGGACATCGCCATGCGGGCTAATGCAGTTTCGCCATCCAATTGGACGATCATCCGGTCGATCTCATCCAGCACACAGGGGGTTAGGGCTTCAAGCTGGCGGCGTAACTGCATCGCATTTCCACCAGCCGCGATGTAACGTAATCCCGCATCGAATATCGCCTTGAACAGTACTGCTGCGGTTGCTGTGCCGTCACCGATTCGTTCATACTGTCGTAGGAGCATACCACGCAGGAGCATTGCCCCCATATCTTCATCGCGATTCGGCAGCTCTATAATTCGGCGAGCGATCAAACCACCATCGTCTAGAAATTCGGGTAAGGTTTCGGCATCATTTAAGGGGTCAATTGCAACGCCGCAGGCTAACGGCCCTAATGTGGGTCGGATCGCGTTCACAAGTTTGTCAATGCCGCGTTGCAAGTGATAATGAACGTGGGGCTGGAATATAACCCCCGGCTTTTGTTTGGCTTTCATGAACAGCAGTACCTCATCCCTTAAGCCCACCAGCCATTAAGCCTTCGATTAAATACCGTTGACCGAAGATATAAATTATGATGACAGGAATAGTGGAGAGAACGATGCCCGCCAGCACGACCGAAATGCTGCCTGTGCCGAGGTATCCCTGCAAATCTACGATACCCAGCGTAATAGGAAAACGCTCTTTGGTATTCATAAATATCAAAGGTGAGAAGTAATCATTCCACTTTGCATTAAAGGTTAAGACGGCGAGAATGGCTAAACCCGGTGAGGCTAATGGTAAATAAATCTTCCGGAAGATTTGCCACTGGTTTGCGCCTTCGACCAGCGCTGCTTCTTCAAATTCATCGGGAATACCCATGAAATACTGCCGCAGCAGGAATGTACCAAATGCGGTCGCTAACCCCGGAACAATTAACGCTGCCAAAGTATCGTTGAGGTGCAGGCCGCGTGAAATGAGGATGAACACGGGAATAATGGTTGCCTGTCCGGGGATCATCATCGTTGCCAAAACCAAGCCGAACAGCAGATTACGACCCCGAAAACGCAACCGCGCAAAGGCATATCCGGCTAATGATGCCGTAATGAGCTGCCCCGCGACCACCGAAAGTGTGATAATGAAGCTGTTCCCAATTTGCTGCCAGAAAGGGATTTCTTCAAACACCCGCGCATAGTTGCTGAAATCCATATCGGTGGGTATCCACTTCGGTGGAACGGAAAAGGACTGCGCCGGTGTACGGAGCGAGGTCGCAACGACCCACACAAAGGGCATAAGCGTCAAAATAGCCATAACGACCAAAAAGACAATAGATAACCACTTGGTAAAATTGCCCCTCCGGCGCTTGGGCTGAACCGCTTTTATTACATTTACGCCTGTATTTTGAGTGATAGTAGCCATAATTAACCTCTGTTATCGATAAAACACCCAACGGCGACTTAAATAAAATTGAAATCCGGTTACGATCATAATGACCGCAAACAATACCAGTGCGATGGCTGAAGCGTATCCAAACTCCAAGTTGCCAAACCCGGATTCGTACATCATCATCACCACAGTTCGGCTGGAATCACCCGGCCCACCACGCGTCATAATGAACGGCTCGTCAAAGAACTGAAGCATCTTAATAACGTCCGTCACGACCGCAAACAAAATTGTTGGGCTAAGCAGAGGCAGTGTTATTCTAAGGAACTTTTGCCAGCCGGTCGCGCCATCGACTTCTGCCGCTTCTAGCACTTCGGTTGGCAAACTGCTGAGGCCGCCTAAATAGATGATGAAAGTGAAACCGAGGTTACGCCAAACAGTCGTTAGGGCGATGCTGAACAGCACCACATCAGATGAGGTCAGCCACGGGATTTTTGCAATTCCTAGAAGCCCTAGGTAATAATTGATGACGCCAAAATCTTTGTTGAATAAGTAGCCTAAGGTTACGGCAACCGCCGCACCAGAAAGCAAAACAGGTAGAAAATAAGCGGTGCGGAAGAAAGTTGCCAATGCGCGGTTTGCCAACCGGTAAACCGAAAGGGCTAGCGCCATCGCTAGTGCCTCGAGCATCACAATGGTCATGGCAACCAGAATAAACGTATTTTTAAAGCTCACAAAAACGCGCGGGTCACTGGCAAGTCGTTCGAAGTTGGCTAAACCAATGAACTCTGGTGCGCGAAACACATTCCACTTATAGAAACTCAAACCAAACGATCCGATCATCGGCCCGATGATAAACACCAAAAGCCCGATGATGGTTGGCGCGAGAAACAGATACCCCAACATGGCGCGCTGTCGCCGGACGCCGTCGAGTGTATCTGCCCTAAGCCAACGGGTGAACAGGTTGCCCCGCTGTGAAGCAGGTGATTGAACTGCGCTGCTGGTCACGCTGTTACCTCCTAATATTCAGCGGGGAACACAGGCTCCCCGCTGACCAGTGCTTACCATACGGTGAAGCGAACGTTAGCTGCGAGCGTACAAAGCCTCGAGTTCAGCTTGCATTCCATCCAGCGCGTCCTTGGGGGTTAGTTCTCGGCTGGTGGCGAGACTGGTGAAACGTGTATAAATATTGGTCATTTCAATCGAGAACACCGGAGCAGGGATCGGTGCGGTATCAGGGCGTTTATCAAGTGCATCGTAGAATACATGACCATTTTCAAGCCCTGTCTGTCCCCAGTATTCGGGCGTGTTTATCGAACGACGTACTGGCGTGGTCGAGGCATTCGCCATCCACGGGATCATTAGCATGACTTCAGTCGCGGTATTGAACTTCACGAATTCCCACGCTTCGTCTTCGCCACCAGCACCATTCAAAATCCACGCGCCACCTGTACCATACTGGTGACGTTGTGACTTCCATTCCGGCCAGTACTGAACTTCAAACGAACCCTTTTCCATACCTTTGGCAACGAGTGCGCCAGCCCAGAAGCCACCAGCGACCGTCATACCGAGCTTATTCGAGACGAAGAAGCCATCCAATGTGTCACCACCGCCGATTTGCACGTCAGGTGTCAAACCTTGTTCGGTCAGCGAAACGACGAATTCCAATGCCTCGACCATTTCGGGGCTATTGGCTTGCGGTGCAGGCCAGCGCCAACCACCACCACGACCTTCAGCCAGTGGTTCGTCGGCATAGAACGTGTTCCAGATAGCTTCACCGCCGGGGGCGCGTTCTTCGGTGAGCAGATTCGTGTTGTTCACGAAGAACCACGGTGTCCAACTACCCCATAGGCGATTCGTCCAACCGTAACCGAATGAGTCCTTGCCTTCACCAAGACCAGTCAGCGCCTTGGCGTATTCAAGGAAATCATCTTTTGTCCATGTTTCGCCCGGAACTTCCAAGCCAGCTTCCGCTAGCAAGGTCTTGTTCAGGTAAATATGGGCAGCGTTGAAATCTCGCGGCAGTTGGTAAAGGTCGCCCTCGTACATCATGCCTTCGACCAGTGTCGGGCTGACATCCGCAAAGTATTCGGCCAATTCAGCTTGGTCGGCCACCGCGCGTTCGGTTAGCGGCATCGCCAAACCTTCACCCGCGTAAAGCTGAGTCGCCTCGGTAGCGGCATAACCAATATTCACCGGTTGACCGGCTGCGAGCTGCGAAAGGATCTTGCTGGCGATTTCAGCATGGTCAACACCGGTTACGTTAACGAACTCAATGTTGACGTTGGGGAACTTTTCACGGAAGGCTTCTACAATCGCACCGTAATTTTCCGCGTTTTCTTGGAAGCGCAGTGTTACTGTGTCTTGACCGGCTGGAGATGCAAAAACCTTTATACTTGGAATAAAACCTGTGCCGACTGCTGCTGCGCTGGCTGCTGCTAGTTTGAGCAGTTCGCGTCGGCTTAATTTACCCGCCATTGTAACCTCCATAAAAACATAAAACTGGTACGCTAAATTTGATGAGTGAATCGGTTGTAAATCGACTTACAGAACCACCTCCTCAATCATTTACTGGCTCGATTGCCAGATTGACGGCATTTCCCAAATATCTATTTGATTAACCAACTGCGGATCGCCAATGATTTGCAGACCCTCATGCTCAGGCACAGTGGTATATAAGCGATGGGTGAAACTGGTGCGCTCGTTGGCGATAATCTCAACTACTGATGCATCAAGTAGGATACGCAATTGTAGTTTTTCACCGGGCTGGAGTTGATGGGGAATAGACTGGGTTGCTTGTACCGATGATTGAGCTACCGCTTTTTCCTCGGCGAACCCGAAGTGTGCTCCAACGGTGCGCCGCCCATCTGCGTGGAGCAGACTAGCCTCGGCTTCACTGGTTCGGTTGAGGATCACAAGGCGCTGTGTGTCGGCCTGATAAATAATATCGAAGCGTTCCTGACCATCCGCAGAACGTGCTAAACTCAGACCGCAGTCTGATGCAAGATTTGCCTCGAAAGTAGCTTCAATATCGAGCGAACGCCCTTTTACATCTAGACCACCATCGCTAGGAATGTTTGAAGTGTTGTATGAATGGCGCTGCCCGTGAATATTTTCGAGCGCTGGAATAGGGGTCATGGTTAAACGGTCATTATGGAGTTCGAGGACACGGGGAACCGACTGCACACCTGACCATCCTGCCGCCTTCTGCTGCTCGGATGAGCGTGACTCGCGCAGCCACCCAATTAACAGGAGCCGATTTTGGTCGTCGCGCATCGAAAGCGGTGCATAAAACTGTCCAAAATCGACTACACCTTCATATACAGGCGTAAATTGGTGATCTTTATAATCACCCACGAAGTAGATGACTGTATCGGTTGCATTGCCAACATGCGACGAAATCACCAGCACCCATCGTTCACCGAGCTTGAAAAAGTTCGGGCATTCCCAGATTGCGCCGTTACGCTTGGAGTCACCGATCAACAGTGGATGTAAATATTCCCAATGCTCAAGGTCTTGTGAGCGATAGAGGAACACCGCCCCACCACCATCTTGAATGCGCGATCCCAGCACCATGTACCATGCGTCTGATTCTTTCCACACATAAGGATCGCGGAAGTCACGCTTCTGACCGGAAACAGCCGGGACATCCGAGATGACCGGATTTGCCGGATGCTTTTCCCAATGAATCAGGTCAGCATCTCCTGTGGCAACGCACTGAGTTTGGATTTCATGTCGTTCGCCGCGTGTACCGGTGTAGATGAACGTCGGTATGCCGTTATTCACCGCGCAGCCGGAAAAGCAGCCCGTCTCATCCGGCCCACCTGCTGTTGGGAAGAGAGCAATTGGTAAATCTGTCCAATGAATCAAATCATCACTGACAGTATGCCCCCAGTGTATGTTGCCCCATAACGGGCCGAACGGATTATGCTGATAAAAGAGATGGTACTTGCCTTGCCACTGTATAAACCCGTTAGGGTCATTCATCCAATTAGTGGGCGGTAGGAAGTGATAGCGTGGACGCAGAAGGTCATTTGAAAATGACTGACGAATAGCCAAAGCATCATTAGACATCATTGATTCCCAACATATAATTCTAAAAAATCATATTGTGATCGATCCCATGATCGATATTTTTTTGTGTGATCGATCCCAAACTATGGATGAATATACCATGCCTATTTGTGGTTTGCAACCATCCTACCGTCGAGATCAACTGTGTGGTTTAATAGATTATTAGAAAGCATTCAGCAATCGTATAAGCAGGTTTAATGCAGCCCAAATACACAATTGAAGACGTAGCAAAGATCGCTGGTGTCAGCCGTGGCACTGTTTCGCGCGTCCTCAATAATCATCCCGCCGTCAGCGATGAAGCACGCGCCAAAGTTCTTGAGGCTATCGAAAAATCCAATTATCGCCCGAACTTTAGTGCGCGTCACATGCGTACTGATAGCTCCAACCTCATCGGTTTCGGCCTGCTGGCGGATGAGGTCATCACCACCCCCTATGCTGTCGATATGATTCGTGGCGCCCAAGAGGCACTCTGGGCAATGGGTAAAGTCATGCTCGTCGTCAACGCAGGGAACGCCAACAGTGCGAACATGACCGAAACCTCGCTTGAAGCCTTGCTGGAGCGTCGTGTTGAAGGCATCATCTATGCGGCTATGTTTCATCATGCCGTCGAAATACCCCATAGCAACTCGCAGGTGCCGATTGTTCTTGCCAATTGTTTCTCCGCAGATCGTCGGTTTGCCTCGGTAGTGCCGGACGAAGTTGCGGGTGGTTACGCTGCTACCAAACATTTGCTCGAAGCCGGCCACAAACGCATTGGTTTCATCAACCTCAGCAGTACCCATTCCACTGTACCCTCGCCTATTCCGGCAGCCGTAGGTCGCTTGGAAGGCTACAAAAAGGCGCTGGAAGAATTTGACGTGCCTTTCGACGAGGCGTTGATTCTCTATACTGAGCAAACCCCGCAACGGAATTACGAGCTGACGATGCATCTTATGCAAATGTCCAACCCCCCTACAGCTATTTTTTGTGGCAATGATCGCACTGCGATGGCTTGTTATGGTGCGCTTTCGCATCTCGGCCTTCGCATTCCAAAGGACGTTGCAATCGTTGGTTTTGACAACCAACTTGATCTCGCACCTGCATTGTGGCCGAGTTTGACTACTGTTCAGCTTCCGCATTATGAAATGGGCAAATGGGCAGTCGAATATGTCTTTTCGGTTAAAGAGTCTCAGCCAGAACCCATTCAGTACATGATTGACTGTCCGCTTGTGGTTCGTGAATCGGTTTAAATTGTCTTCAAGTTAGGTAATTTGAAACGCGTTCGGTTTATCTACCGAATACTCAGAAAATCATGTCATCTAAATATCTTCTTATGAGTCGATAGCTCATGCAATCCGATTGACATTTTTATATTCAGTTGTTTAAAAATGCGGACAAGAAAGCGGCATGGGATAGGCTGAAATTTAGAGCCTATCCCATTTTTGTTTGCGCATTATATGTTTTGAAAAATGTTGATCCGCGATATTATAGAAGCAGGTATAAGTAGAAGTATGAGGTGTGAAAATGTCCCGTATTATGCGTTCCATCATCATGTTCTTTTTGATTGCGGTACTATTGATCAGCAGCACGGCAGTCTCAGCATCGTTTAATGGGGGGGATTGGCGTGGTCGCCACATTCGCATTTTGTGTGAAGGCTATCCGGGTTCTTGCCCTTGCCCAAGCTGCTAAACTAAGAATATTCGGTATGACCAATAGGATAGGCTGCAATTTACAGCCTATCCTATTTCAATTTTTCAAGGAAGAATTGTGTGAATAAATTACAAGGCTCTAATGTGGCTTTGTCGAGGATATGATTTGTACCCATGTCATTCAAGGACTTATCCCTGCCCGAAATGCTAAAGAATTGTATCGTAAAGCTTAATTAAAAAGCTCTCGTATTTTATCAGAAAAGCCTCTCATCTCTTTTATTCACGCTGATCGGTCAGCAAACCAAATCTTTAATGCTTCTACAAGACGATAACGTCCTAATTCAGGGAAATGATCGAGTTCTCGCTGGAATACAGCTTCAGCTTCTTCAAGTTTGGGAATAAAAAGTTCGTTAGCTGGTAATTTTGGCAAGGTAAGCGTATTCAATACAGGAGTCAACTGCTCTAAGGTAATCTCCACATCTTGATTGCCAATAACGAACTTTCGCAGCATAACACTCAACCCAATTCCATACAGTGACTGCGCCCAATGGTGAAGCAAAGCAGAGGGTTGTATCAATGCTTGAGTAAAGCATTCTAGGGAAGAATTGAAGCTTTCCATCCGCAAATAGGCTTTACCCAAACCAATCACGATGCGCGGTTTGATTCCCTGTAAATCGTATTTATCGGCCTGTATTAAGGCTGAACGCAGCAGATATAATGCCTCTTTATGTTGAAAACGAGTCGAGGCCAATGCTCCCTGATTCCACTGAAGTTGTGTTTGTAACTCTACATGTTGGATACGGTCTGCGATAATTCCACCTTGGACAAAGCAATCATTTGCTGCGTCGTAATCCTTAGTCTGATAATAAGTGATACCCAGATTTAAATAGACGTATCCAAGCTGTTCAGGGTATTCGAGATGCCGTGCCAAACTCAAGCTTTGCTCAAAATGATGTTTAGCTTGATCTGGTCTATTTAAGTCATTATTAATTAAACCCAAAGTCGTCTGAATGTGCTGAGCGATGAGTTGCAGTTCAGGAGATAAATTAAGTAGATTATTCCCAAGATGTTCAAGCACCTTACGGTAATATTTATGAGCTGTTTCAAGCTGCCCTTGAGTGTGAGCACATACGCCCATATTCGACCAAATGCTGTAAAGAAGAGGGATCTGTTGGTTGCGAGTCGCCCATGTTTCAGCAATCTCAAGACTAGCTGTCATGGTTTTGAACTCTGCCCTGCGCAAATAGACTGATCCAAAGCTGAAATAGATGTTTCCCAAATGATCATTTGATTCATACTCTTGAGATAACGCTAGGGCTTGTTCATAGCGCCTCAAGGCTTGGTCAAGGTTTGTCTGGAGATATTCGATTTTTCCAGCACGATATACCGTTTGGATATGAAGCGAGGGCGTAACAAATCGGTTTAGTTCGCAGGCGCGATTAAATAATTTTGAGGCGAGGACATATAACCCGCGCTTTTCAAAATAGGGGTAGATTTTATTCATGACCTCAATGGCTTGGGGGAGCGCCCACGTATTGTCTTCGTTTAAAAACACCATATTCAGCATATGGATAATGTTCTGCTGATGTTCATCTAAACGCGTAGGTTGGTCATGGTAGGTATTGGCGTAATCTAATAGGGTGTTGATGTACGCTTTCTCAATGAATGGAAAATAAACTCGCCGGGATTTTTGAGCCTCTCGCTTCACAAATTCAAAAATAATAGGATGCAACCGGTAGCGAGTAGGTATATCGCCCGTTTGCTGAGTTTCGACCAAGTGAAGATCGACTAAACGGTTCAATTTACCTTTTACTTTTTCTGGCACAACAATACTCGAAAAGACCGCCTTCAAATCCGCAAAAGTTGCACCTTCGCTTGGCGAGAATAAACTAATGGTATAGAGCAAGTAGCGCTCTTGCCCATCCATATACTGAAACAACCAATCCAAAATGGCAGCATAGGCTAATGCCGCGTTTTCTTTTAAATCGACCTCTTCACTGAGCAGCTTGAGGCGGTCAATCAGGCTTGTCGTCCGACTGAGTTCCTTTTTGATGAAGCCTGCGATGATTTGTAGGAGGAGAGGCAGTCCACCTGTGAGCATGGCAATGTCTTTAAACTGAGAATCACTGAGATGTGTTAATCGGGGAACACGCTCTATAAAAAATGTTTTCGTGTGTTCCCAATTTAATCCGCCAATTTCGATCAAGTAACGATCAAAGCGGGGGAGTTTGCGGGCAGCGACCATCACCCGCGCCCCATCAACCAGATCCAACACGTTTTGGAGCATCGTGGAGTCGGTAAATGCGTTGGTATGCCCTTCGTCAACGATGACAAATAAGTTGGGCGAATGGATAAGCTGCTTCAACTGTCGCCGCTTGGCTCCGTAATCAAGACCGAGAACTTCGTTTCGGCCAAGTTCACTCAAAATCGTGTTGCATAGCTGTTCAAGGTTCATGTCCTCAGTCAGCTCAAGCTCGACGACGCGATAAGTGTTACTTTTTTCGCGCAAAGCCTGCGCCGCAGTCCGCGCAATTTCTGATTTGCCCACACCCGGTAAACCTGTAATAGCAAAAACACTTGCCTCACCCGAACTTAGGAAAAGCTGCAAAATTTCTTCAATCGTATCGGTGCGGCCTAAGAGTGCTGATCTCACTCCCGTTGGAAGAGGTTCGGGTGATTCATCTTGGGCTTGGGAAGCAAAAATACTCAATGAAAGCGGACGGTGGCTTTTGAGCATTGTGCGCCATTCGTCCGCTATAAATCCACCGAGGACACCCGACTCACTTTCGTATTTTTGCAGTTGTTCCAAATAGGTGCTGAGGCTAGGGCTTTGTTGATTAGCTGCCAACCAGATAAGGTATTGTAAGGGTGTGGCATTGGGATTAATACTACCGAGCCATTTTTCTGCATAGGCTTCTGCCTCTGCCCAACGTGACTTCTGACGCAGACAATATAGAATTACTCTATCAAGCAAAGCGTGATACAAATCAGCCAATTTTTGCTGGCGTTTTTGTTTCCACTTCAAAAAGTTGTAGTTATTCGTCTGCTTCGCGGAGGTAGGATTGAAATCCAGCCCAAAGGCGTCATTGTAAAGTTCAAGTATCTCTTTTGCCTTTAGATAATCCTTTTTCTTAAATGTAGGCCCCTCTTGTAAGAGTTCAGTGGCCTGTTGGGAAAACTCACGGCTGTCAATCCAAATGTCATCGGCAATAAATTGGATAATTTCGCGCTGTTCAGTTCCAAAAACTGAAGTCCTGAGGCGTTCTGGCAAACGAAAAAGCGCTTCTTGCCTCAATTTTTCTCTGGCTTCCTTACTTCCATACAATAACGTGGCTAATTCCTCGCGGTTGTACTCTGTGTCGCCATTATCGGCCACATACATCAATAAGCTTAAAGACTGCGAAGAAATCTTTTCCGGATTTCCGTCAATAATGATCTGGGGATGCTTTCGCAAAAAATAAGCGGAGATAGGCCGATCAACCATCGCGGTAGCCTCATTTAAGATAAGTTGAAATCCGTCTAACTTTGTAACTAACCAGCAAGATAGAGTGTTTCCCGGCTAGCTGAACATAACATTCAACCACAAGTCTACCCAATTACTAGGCCTATTGCCGCGCCGAAATCAAATACTTCATCCGATTTGAATATCCATGTGACGCTCTCCGGACGATATTGTGACGATGGATCTGTTTCAATTAGGTTATTGGCAAACTATTCGAGTCAAGGTGTCAATATTCTAATGCTTACCAATAACCAAAACGAAATTAGCAGTAGGTTTAAACGTATTCGGCGATTGGTGGAGAAAGGTGTTAACCCCTATCCATATCATTTTCCACGTACGCTTCCTCTGTATGAAGTCACTGAAGACTATGAGGATGTGAATGAGCAAGGGGTAGTAGTTTCCCTCAATTTATATGGTCGAGTGACCGTAGTTCAAGCAACGGCACAAGGCACTCTTGTCCAAATAGAAGACCGTGATGCAAAACTCGACTGCCAATTTCAGTCTGATTATATGGGGGATGAAAATCGTCAAAATGGTGAAATCGTTGTTGGTGATGTTATTGGTGTTGAAACAGATTTCTTATATCGCCATCAAGAATCAGGATTTTTGACTGCTTATGTTAGCAATTGGTGCTTTCTAAGTCTCAATCTCACTTCGCCTTCAATAGCCTCTCAAATGCACACGTTCATATATGCCGCCACAGATTTTAATGCTCGCAGCCAACTGGTTCTGTTGAGCAAGATCATCCGTTATGTGCGTCGCTTTTTAGAAGCGAACTACGATTTTTTTGAATTCAGTACAGCGCTTATGTCGAGGGTAGGCACTGAAGATGACAATGAGCCGAGCGTGTTAGATAAATCCTTTTTGAAGCCCAGCCTTTTTTTAAAACAGTTGATTGTAGCAGGATTAGAACGCGTCTACGAAATTTATGACAACGGCCTTCATGGTCAAAGAGACTACCCTCAATCTCAAATTCTTGAATGCTGTATGGCGTTATCCAACCTAAACGACATGCTCACATTAACTGAAAAACTGGTGAGTGGTTTAGCCAAGCATCTGCATAACACTTATATGGTCTCTTGGGTCTCAATAGATGTGGTGAGCACTTTATTTGCGAATAACGAGGAAAATAGCATTCTGATTGATCTCACCCCACCTTGGCCGCGCCGATACTTTTATCAATTAATAGAAGAAATTGTGAACGTGGATTTTCTTCAATTGAACAAGGTTGAAGAAGCCATTGATGTCGCTATTCAATGGGGTGTCCATATCCCTGAAGATCAGGATTTCGTTTGTGTAGGACAAGTTGCAGTAGAAATATTCAATCAACTGATTGGCCCGCAATTAATTCAACCCACGTTTGTGACAGGCTATCCAATTGAAATATATCCAAATGCAAAGCCTCATCGAAGCAACCCTCGCATTGCAGAATTCGCCCATTTATTTATTAACGGATTGCTATTTGCTACAGCCGTAAATGATCAAACTAACCCTGAAGAGCTGCGAACGACAATGCAAGCCTATTCAAGAACGGGACTTGCTGTCGATTCGTATTTTGTATCCGCGCTGAATTATGGCGTGCCACCGATGAGCCAGCTTGTGATTTTCTTGGAACCATTAAGTTTGTTGATACTCGGAACCACAAATATGCGAGAAGTCATTCCTTCTCTCATCTGACTTTATTTAATAGGGGATAAAATGTCTACTAACCAAATGAGCCTATTTATTCGACGATTTGATGATATGTTCAATAAGCCGGACATTAGTATTGCTGATGAGATTTTTGCGCCGCATTTCCAAGCACACTACCCACTTACACCAACGCTCAACTTGGTAAATTTCAAGAATTTCATCAACGGTTTCTATGATGCATTTCCCGATTTTATGATGCAAATTTGTGATACGGTTATGACCAATGAGCGTTTGATTTTTCGTGTTGCTTATTTCGGATCACATAAGGGCAATTTCATGGGAATACCGGCTACCGGTTGCGATGTTATGATGCCTGGCATCATTATTTTTCGGATTGAAGATGGAAGAGTGGTCGAAAATTGGACGGAAATTGATATTTTGGGTGTCATTCAGCAACTGAGTTAGCCTATGTCCCTCTAGAGCTTGTTATGAACTCAAATGCAGAAAGCCATACAAGAGATAAAGCAGTTGAGCATGATCAGGGAAAAAGTAAGGAAGGAATTGAAGATCATTGAGGCGTTCGGGTGATCGTTCATAGTCACGGGTAAGGCTGCGGAAACGTGCTGCCCACCCCAAACTCCGCTTCACAACCCAGCGACGCGGCAGCCTTCGTAAACGCCCTTCTTTGTATCGGGAAGCTTGACCACTTCCAGATGCATTCTTTGTACCGCTACTGACTGTGCCGCCTCAACCATCTCTTCGGTGACGGTTTGCACTTGTGCAGCTAATTGCACTCCCTGATTGTGGTCTTGCTCGTCTGCGGCGGTAATGTGCATCACCAGCAGCAAAACCCACATGGTAGTTGGGGCGCACGGCGTGCGCCCCATATGCACCAAGTTAAGGAAAAGAAGGTAATCTGAAAGCTTCT
>JAPUDW010000073.1 GCA_027492915.1 Bacteroidota bacterium
TGGCTCGTCAACTTGGCTTTGGCAAAGCTTTGCGTATGGGAAAAGGCGAGGAGCACACCGGCGGTCGCGACCGGCTAACGAACCTGTGTGCCGTTTTTGAGGCGACGATTGGTGCCTTGTATCTCGATCAAGGTCTACCTGCCGTCCAAAAATTTGTCACCCCACATCTCGATACTTTGCTTGAACAAATCTTAAGCGCAGCCTCAGATCGTGATGCCCGCAGTTCCCTACAAGAGTGGAGTCAGGCTGAATTAAATTTAACACCTGTTTATCGCACGGTGTCATCTTCTGGCCCTGACCACCAAAAAGAATTCTTGGTGGAAGTCCTCATTGGTGGCGTTGTCGCGGGGCAAGGTATTGGTCGCAGCAAGCAAGCAGGTGCTCAGGCTGCTGCCCGTTCAGCACTTGATAGCATCAAGGACAATAACTTCCCACTTCAATCAGAATAGGTGCGCCTTGCTTACTGCGCACCCTTAATAAAGACCTCGATAACCGCCATTCGGTGATCGGATGCGTTTGTGTTGACCGTATTTGCGCCTATCGGAACCAGTGAACGCTGCCATAGCCAAAGATAATCAAACTGCACTTTCGGATAGCCGGTTCGCCACAATGTTGCTGAAAGTTCTGAAGGCAAGCCGGTTCCTGCAAATGGGTCAATAAATCCGGCATTCCGCATTTGGTCACCAATTGGCGAGTCTGGTATGTTATTGAACGTCCCTCCGACCAATAAGCGTCCTAATTTGTCATTTGCAAAGCGTGAATTCAACAGCCCGAAAATTTCATTAAGTTGGAGTTGTTGGTCTTGCTGTTGTTCTGCAACACTACGATCCTCGGTTGCTTCTAGCAAATATTCCAATCGCGTGTTGTACAAGGTTATAACGCCTTCATCCGGTCGAATTTGGATGCGCTGTAAGCCTGTTTGGCTGCCGTTGCTGGTGAGCAAAACGCCTTCATCGTTTACAATTTCCACCCGCGAAAGGACAGCTAAACCTTGTAAGCCTTCAGTCGTTGGGAAGAATCTTGCGCCCATCCCCAGCCGTCGTGCTAGCCATAGCACCTCATCAACGCCGTAGCTGGTTAATCGCCCGATTTCGGCTTGTTGGATAAGCACAACCGAAGCGCCACTTTGTTCGATTGTTCGGGCAATATTATTAAGATCGAAATAGAAAAATTCGTTAAATCCAGCATGAATATTGTACGTACCAACTCGAATCGTATCGAGCGGCGTTTGCTCTGAATCTCGTACACCTTGAATAATGGGGGGACGAACCGCAGCCGCCACCCCTACGCTGACACCCGCCGCTATCACTAACCCGAAAAATGATTGCCATCGGCTGCCGCTCTTCCACGGAATGCGCCGCCGTGTCTGTACCATCGGTAAAGCTGCAAGGAACACACTGAGCAGCAGCACGCCTAACCCGAAACCACGAAAAGCGCGTAGGAATGGTGGCACGTAGGGGTTTAGAAATGCCAAATCGGGCGGCATATTCTGAACATAGCCATAGTCATAGGTGAAGTTGTCAGCCAGAGTCAGCACGGCAAAGACCAGAACCGCTGCCACCAACCACAAGCCGGTGAATTGACGTTCTTTTTCCCCGCGTGGGCGTATCAACCACCACCATAATAAACTGGCCGAGAATTGCGCCAGCACCAGCGCCACACCCGCGATGATTCCTTGAAAGCGCGTGCCGAACACGATCATCAATGCCAGAAGCAGCATCCATAACCAACCGCGTGCATTTTGGTCAAATAAGCCGACAAAACTGCTGGCTTGCTGGCGTACCCACGGAATGAGTGGCAGTAATGTTGCTAAGGTTACAAAAGGGGCTAGTGTGGTGTAGTCGTAGTTTGCACGTCCTGCAATCGTGTTAGGCAGTGCCAATAGAGCGAGTTCGAGAAACAAAAGCCCACCCAAACCAATACCGCCCCAAATAGGCATTAAGCCATAATTGGGTAGGACTTCGCTTTGCTCGGTCTTTTGCTGCCTTCCTTGCCCAATGGTTGTGATGATGACCACGAGGATTAGTGCGACTGATAGTGCCAACTGAATGTTAAAGTAGTCAGGCGACCATGACGGGTCGAGAGTATTGCCGACAGCACGGAAAACTTGGTCGGCGCCGATTCCCAAAATGAATAGATAGGGCAGGGATTGTGCGCGGAACCGTACCACCATCGCCATATAAACAAGTCCGCCACCAAACACCATACCTGCTGCGATGAGCGGGCTGATCTCGGTATCCGCAATCATCAATGCTCGCCCTGCTGCAATCAGGGTGGCGGCCACAATTGTTAGCCAGCGCGTACGCCCTAAGACGAGTGCCAACAAGGGAAGCGCCAGCATATACACCAAAAACATAATTTCGTTGGTCACCGTTGCGGCATCAACCACACCCGGTATACCTGCTGGGATTGAAGCAGGGTCGAGGCTCAAAACAATCGATGCGCCGCCAGCACGGCTGTAAACCATGCCAATCAGGTAGCGGGTAGCGCTGATGAAAAATAGACCGACAAGCGCGGCCTCAAGGATAAATACCTGCTGTAAGCGTAAGCGCAGGCGATTACGCATGTTGACTCCTAGCGTGATGGTTGTGACAGACAAAATAAGGCCGTCAATCAAGACGGACAGCGCAGTTCAATGACCTAAGCCTAGACAAAGTGTACAACAGCGATATAATCCCGCAAATTTTGTAGCAGGAGGTTATTTGTCATGGAACGAGTAGATACCCTATTATCAGGCGGAATCGTCGTCACCATGAACCAACAGTTTGACATTATACACGATGGTGCGCTCGCCATACGCGGTGAGAAAATTATTGCTCTTGGTTCAACCTCAGATATTACCGCACAATTCCAGTCTGATAATACTGTGTCTTGTGCAGGACAATATATTCTTCCCGGTTTGGTCAATGCCCATACCCACGTTCCCATGACTCTCTTACGTGGATTAGCGGATGACCTTCGGCTAGATGTATGGCTGATGGGTTATTGTATGCCGACTGAGCGTGAATTTGTCACCCCGGAGTTTTGTCGGTTGGGAACTGGTTTAGCCTGTGCGGAAATGATTCGCAGCGGTATCACCAGC
>JAPUDW010000074.1:0-6258 GCA_027492915.1 Bacteroidota bacterium
ACTATCTTGCGCCTCGCTGCGATGCAATTGCGAGGCGCTTTTTATTTCACCAAGGAAGGTATCGTAACATGTCCACTATTTACCTCGACCACTCTGCCACTACTCCCGTTGATCCGCGCGTTTTACAAGCGATGATCCCCTACTTCACCGAAATTTACGGTAACGCTTCATCAGCGCATTATTTTGGGCGCAGTGCTGAGAATGCGATTGAAGAAGCGCGTGAAACCATCGCCGCAGTTCTGAAGTGCAAGCCTAAGGAAATCATTTTCACCAGCGGCGGCTCGGAAAGCGACAATCTCGCGATTCGTGGCGCAGCATGGTCAGCACGGCAGCAGGGCAAAGGCACACACCTGATTACCACCCCGATTGAACATGGTGCAGTTGGCAAAACGATTGACCAATTGGCAGCACTGCAAGGGTTTGAACGCACAGTACTACCAGTTGACCAATACGGTTTTGTGAGCCTTGAAGATTTCCGCAAAGCCTGCAAACCGGGTACAACACTGGCAAGTATTATGTACGCGAACAACGAAATCGGCACGATTCAGCCGATTAGCGAACTGGCGGCGATTGCTCATGAACATGGTGCGTTGTTTCACACAGACGCGGTGCAGGCCGCAGGGCAACTCTCGCTAGATGTCAACGAACTCAATGTCGATTTGCTGAGCATTTCCGGGCACAAATTTTACGGGCCGAAGGGTGTTGGTGCGCTATACATCCGTGATGGTGTGGATATTACACCCGCACAAACAGGTGGCAGCCACGAACGCGGTTTGCGCGCAGGCACCCAGAACACGCCCCTGATTGTGGGTTTGGCTGAAGCACTGAAACTAGCCTATGAAGAACTGGAAACCCGCACAGCCCATTACAAGAAGGTACGCGATCAATTGATTGGCGGCATCATCGCGAATATCCCGAATGCACGACTGACAGGGCATGGCAGCAAGCGGTTACCCGCCCATGCGAGCTTTGTGTTCGAGAACATTCAAAGTGGGGCGTTGATTCACCTGCTGGATGATGAAGGTATCGCGGCAAGCGCGGCTTCGGCTTGCAAGACAGGTAGCCCCGACCCATCAAGCGTCCTGCTGGCGCTGGGATACAGCCGTGAATTGGCGGCTTGCACCTTGCGATTGACAGTAGGGACACAGACCAAACGGCAAGATGTGGAGTTTACAGTCAAGACATTGGTTTCAGTGGTGAAGGGATTGACAGTTCAACCTACCGTTGTCGCTCAACCCGTACTAGCCTAGTCCATATCTTAGCCATTTTTGAGGGCTTCTCGATCTTTTTTGGGAAGCCCTTTTACCACCTGTTCATAGGCATGATCGACCATTTCGAGAATTTCATCATCGGAAACGGTGTCATCGAACAAAATCGTATTCCAATGGCGTTTATTCATATGATAACCAGCGGTAATGGCGGGATATGTTTGGCGCAGGACTTCCGCCCATGTTGGGTCGCACTTGAGGTTAACACTTGATGGCGAATCGTTCACCGACATGAGAGCGAATATTTTACCCTTCACGCGAATAACGAGTGTCTCCTCATCAAAGGGGAAGTCGTGGGTGGCAGCCGGTTTTGATAGAGCATAATCTTTTAATGTTTGAACGTCCATTTGAGCATCCTCTATTTTTATTCACACCTCAATCACATGACCTTCGGCAGCGCGTAACAGGCGATCCCACAACGCAAGCCCCAAGCCAGTACGTGAAAAGCCGTGTACTAAAATAACATCCACCAAGGCTTGATCGAGCTGGCGCATCGAATCGAACAAATTGTGACTAATTTCAGTCTCAGTCGTGCCTAAATTGATAACCTCAACAGCTAAGTCATTGACAAGATGCTGCTCACTATCTGGCAGCAGAAAACCCACTTTTTTGCCTTGAGTGATTTGTTGAACAGCATCAGCACGCATCGCGGGAATGAGCGCTTCCGGCACACCATCGAACAAGCGTAGTTCTGCACGTGGGGAATAGTGTTTGTAAAGCATACCGGGGGCTTCAATCCCCTGCTCATCCTCATGTAGATGTTTTGAAACAAGCTGCAAACCGGGGATCAGTGCTTGCAGGGTTTCAAGCGGGACACCACCGGGACGTAACACTACGGGCTGAGATTTGGTCAGGTCTAAAATGGTAGACTCGACACCGATAACCGCCGCGCCGCCATCAATAATCATGTCGATGCGTCCATCGAGGTCTTGCAGTACATGATCGGCTGTGGTGGCGCTGGGACGGGCAAAACGGTTAGCACTGGGCGCAGCAATCGGTAAATCAGCGGTACGCATTAAGACAACCGCGACAGGATGTGAAGGCATACGCACGGCAACCGTTGGCATTCCGGCTGAGACATTAGCGGGTACATTTGGATGACGTTCGAGAATAAACGTCAAAGGCCCCGGCCAAAACTGTCGCGCGAGATCATATGCAAATTCAGGGATGTTTTGGGCGACTTTGGTTAATTGAGCGATGTCATACAGATGGACGATAATTGGGTCAGAGGCAGGACGACCTTTGGCAGCGAAAATGCTATCAACGGCTTGTGCATCCAATGCATTGGCACCTAGCCCATAAACGGTTTCTGTCGGGAAGGCGACTAAGCCGCCATTCTTTAATACTTGAGCGGCTTCCTGAATAAGTATCGGTTGAAGTGAATCAGGTGATACTTGTAAGACACGAGTCGAGAGAGCAGGCACTATAGATTCCTTAAACACTACGGGCAGCGGCAAGGCGTTGGGCTAGGTTGGCTATTGCAGAGGCATTTTCACAACGCTCTCGCCAATCGGTGGGAATGGCATTTAATCCTAAACGTGCACCGATGATGCTCCCTGCAATGCAGGCGATGGAATCGCTATCGCCGGGGGTATTGGCAGCACGGCGAACACAGGCAACATAGTCATCGGGATAACGCAGAACACAGTAGAGAGCGAGGGCAACGGCTTCTTCGCCGACCCAGCCCTGCCCGATATGGTCAAGCGCTTGATCTTCGTTCGTCCAACCGAGAACATGCCCTACCCGCAGGATCGCTAAATCCATTTCATCGGAAATGCCTGCGGCAAACTCATAAACCTTTGGCATGTAACTGGCAATCGGCGCTTGATCTAATGCCAGCTTAACGAGATAAGCGGCAGCTACTGATGAGGCTACAGCCGTCGGGTGGCGATGGGTAATGAGACTGGACGCGGCGGCAACTTCATGCAAACGGTTTTCATCCGACTGATAAAGATAGCCTAATACGGACACACGCATGGCCGCACCGCAACCTTTTGACGCGGCGATACCTGACTGATCCCACGTTAACCCGCCTTCAAAGCGCTTAATACCATTCATGCAGGTTATGCCGGGGGCGCGGTTATTCGCTGGACTATGCGCCCACTCGATAAAACGAGCACCAACCGCAATCATGAGCGAGTCGAGAGGTGCGTGGATACCTGCGTCTAAAACGCCCTCGGCGAGAGCGAGTGTCATCTGTGTATCATCAGAGTAGAGCGAAGGATCAGGCGGTGATTGAATACCGACAGTGCCGTATCGGCTGTGAATGGCATCACGCGACAAAAATTCTACCGGATAGCCGAGTGCATCCCCAAGCGCTAATCCAAACAATATGGATTCAATCGGTTCTACGGGACTGTTCATTCATGCCCCATTCACATGTAAACGAGCAGAAGCGGCTATAATAATAGCATGAGTGAGATTGTAATGGAGTAGTGATGATGACAGGAATTTGGGCACGGATTAAACCGATTTCAATCAGCATGGCGATTGTAATCGTATTTGGGGCAGGATTTTTCCTTGGCAGCCAACGAAATGCTCTGTTGGCACAAGGCGACACAACTCCGCCAGCAGATGCGGAAAAAAGTTTTGAACCGTTCTGGCAGGTCTACAACATGATTCAAAGCAGCTATTTGGATCGTGATACGATTGACGACAGCAAGCTAGTTGATGGCGCGATTAAAGGCATGGTTGATGTTCTGGGCGACCAATTCAGCGGTTATATGGATGCGGAAACTTATCCCCTTTTTAACAGTGACCTTTCAGGCGAGGTTGAGGGTATCGGCGCGGTTGTACAAACTGACGAGGATACCAACGAAATCAGCATCGCCAACGTACTCGAAGGTTCGCCAGCGGAGTCGGCTGGGCTGAAAAGCGGCGATGTGTTCGTCAAGGTTGAGGGAGAAGATGTCACCCAAGCCACGCAATTTGATCTGGTGAGATTGGTGCGCGGTAAAGAAGGTACGACAGTCAACCTGACAATGCGGCGGGGTGAAGAACTGATTGACTTTAGCATTATTCGTGCGCGAATCGTGACGCCGGTGGTCGAATACAAGACATTGGAAGATGGGATCGGCTATATTAAACTACGCAGTTTTGATGCGAACGCCTACCAAGAAATCACCAATGCAATGAAGGAATTGGGTGGTGAAGATATGAAGGGGCTGGTACTGGACTTGCGCGGGAATCCCGGCGGCTTGCTGAACGCGGCGATTGATATTGCCAGTGTATTCATGAAAGATGGCACGATACTGGTTGAAGATTTCGGTCACGACAATGAGCAGACATATACGACGAACGGCAAATATGTGGGCTATGATGTGCCGCTGACTATCCTCGTGGACGAGAATAGCGCGAGTGCATCGGAGTTAATCGCAGGTGCGATGCAAGACGTTGGACGTGCCACAATTGTCGGAGTAACAACCTTCGGGAAAGGCACCGTGCAGACGTGGCAGCAGTTGGTGAACGGCGGTGGTATCCGGTTGACGATTGCACGTTGGCTCACGCCGAACGGTCATTGGATCCACGGTAATGGAGTAACACCGGACATTACCGTTGAATGGGCACAGGAAAACCGCGATGAAAATAACGACCCACAGCTTGAGGCTGCGATTGAAGCTTTGACCTCAAAGGTTGAAGTAACGGCTCAAGCAGGGTAACGCATAAGCCGCCGACTGGTATACGCTCGTAGTACCGAGACTTTGCAAGGCGAGTACGGCGTGCTATACTGCGGCGGCTTTGTAATAACAAATTAGGAGTTTTCGCCATGCAGGTGGCTTTACAAATTGCTTCAATTATCATCTCGGTTGTGTTGATTGTGCTGATTATGCTGCAAGTCAAGGGTGGCGCACTGGGTAACCTGTTGGGTGGCGACGCTGGTGGTGGTATTGCCCGTACCCGTCGTGGACTGGAAAAGACCCTGTTCCAGATCACAATTGGCCTCTCTATCGCATTTTTGGCGATCTCGATTTTCTCGGTGGTCGCTAATAAGGCGCAGTAACTGAAGCGCTTTACCCCGACGTTTTTAACTATGAGGTATTCACAAAGGTGTTTTGTATAATCGCAAAACACCTTTTTGCATTTGAAGTTTGAGAGGCTGCTATGCTTCAAGGATTCCGCTGGCAAATATTGGTTCTCGTTATGGCGCTGGTTTTATTCGGTGTCAGTTTGAGCAGCCGACTCGGCCAAAATAATACACCGCAACCGAGCCTAGCAACGGCAACAGCGACTACAGAAATTGTGGCATCTGCTACACCCTTACCTGCCCCGACCGATGCTCCGGTATTACTGACACCTGACAGCAGCATCAGTGCGGCTGATATCCCAACGTACAAAGAAGCACTGATTGGAAATGTTCAACGCCTTAACCCATTGATGGCAAGCCTTAATCCTGTGGATCGCGATATTACCTCGTTGATCTTCGAGGGATTAGTGAAGATTAACGCCTATGGCGAACCAACCCCCGGATTGGCCGCAAGCTGGGTCATTTCTTCTGATGGGCTGGATTATGTTTTCCAGTTACGCAATGACGTGTTGTGGCAAGATGGCATTCCATTCGGGGCGGCTGATGTGCTGTACACCATGAGTATATTACAGTCGAGCGACTTCCCCGGTGAAGCAGCCTTAGGCGCATTCTGGCGCACGATTGAAGTGCAGCAACTTGATACCCAGCTTATCCGCTTCCGGTTAACACAACCGTTAGGCAGCTTTCTAGACGCACTGCAAATTGGTATGCTACCGGAACATGCCCTACGGGGCACAACGGCGGCAAGACTAGCAAGTCATCCATTTAACCTGTCACCAATTGGTACTGGAGCCTATCAGTTGGAGGCGCTACGTTCAAATAGCAGCAACCGCACCGATATTATTGACTTACGTGCCGCACCGGTTTACCGCCAGCGATCTGAAGGCCAAACAGGTTATGCAATTGACCGAATCAGCTTTCGCCTATATGGAACTTTTGATGAGGCTGCAAATGGGTTAAAGAATG